>JAIOPW010000285.1 GCA_021413665.1 Rhodocyclales bacterium
CGCCGATGCCGGAAACCGTAACGGCGAAAACACCCGACAACGGCAGGCGCTTGCGCCGGACCTGGATGTTGGCGGTCGGAAAACCTATCGTGCGACCGAGCTTCTTGCCATCCATGACGCGACCGGCGATGACGAAGGCGCGGCCGAGGAGCTGTTCGGCATGTTCGATGTTGCCGGCAGCAAGGGCGTCGCGCACCGCTGAGCTGGACACGCGGAGGCCGCCGAAATCGACGGTGTGCATGGCTACGACCGCAAAGCCGTGTTGCCGCCCCTGTCGCAGCAGCAGCGCAAAATCGCCGCCGCGCCCTTTCCCGAAGCGGAAATCGTCGCCGACGATAAGGTGGCGTACGGCAAGGCCTCGCGCCAGGATGCGTTCGACGAACTGCTCGGCGGTCAGCGCCGCCAACTGGTGGTTGAAGCGACAGACATGGACGCGGTCGACCCCGCATTCGGCGAGCAGCTCGAATTTGTCGCGCAGGCTGGCCAGACGCGCGGGCGCCTGATCCGGCGCGAACAGCTCGCGCGGATGCGGCTCGAAGGTGAGCACCGTCGCCGGCAGCGCAAGTTCGCGCGCCTTGGCCTTCAATTCGGCAAGCAGCGCACGATGGCCGCGATGCACGCCATCGAAATTGCCGATGGTCAGCACCGTGGACGTCGTGGCCCGCTCGGGAACACCGCGAAAAACCAGCATGGGGTTGAGGCTGCAGGGAAAGCGGCCGATTATATCAAGCTAAGCCTGCGCGACCTGCACCGGCAAGGCCTTTCCGGAAGGCTTCGCGACGCGATTCAGTCCAGCCGCGCCAGCTTCGATTTCGCCAGCGGCGGATTCTTCGCGAAGTAGCGGCGGATGCCCTTGAGGATGGCCTCGGCCATCCGGTCCTGATAGACCTCGTCGTTGAGTCGCGCCTCTTCCTCGGGATTCGAGATGAAGGCGGTCTCGATCAGGATGGAAGGAATGTCCGGCGCCTTCAGCACGGCAAAGCCGGCCTGCTCCACGTGGGGCTTGTGCAGGGTGTTGATGCGGCCCAACTCGCCCAGCACATCCTTGCCCAGCTTGAGGCTGTCGTTGATGGTCGCGGTCTGCGACAGGTCGAGCAGGGTGCGCGCGAGGTAAGGATCCTTGACGCCGAGATTGACACCACCGACCAGGTCGGCCGAGTTCTCCTTGTTCGCCAACCAGCGTGCGGCGGAACTCGACGCGCCGGTTTCGGACAGGACGAAGACGCTGGAGCCGCGCGCGGTGATCTTGACGAAGGCGTCGGCATGCACCGAAACAAAGAGGTCGGCCCGCACCCGGCGCGCCTTTTGCACGCGCTGCTGCAAGGGAATGAAGTAGTCGCCGTCGCGCGTCAGCACCGAGCGCATGTTGGGCGTGGCGTCGATCTTTTCCTTCAGGCGCCGCGCCACCGAAAGCGTGACGGTCTTTTCGTAGCTGCCGCCACGACCGATCGCGCCCGGGTCTTCGCCGCCGTGGCCGGGATCGAGGACGATCGTCACCATGCGAGCGATCTCTGCCTTGTGATCCGGCTTTTCGGGTGCCGGGTCGCCCGCCTTGTCGCCTGGCTTGCCTTGCGCCTCCGGCTTCGGCTCGATTTTTTGATCACGAGGCGCACCACACCCGGCTTGTTGCGTCCGGCACGGATCAGCTTGATGTATGGGTCGCTGTCGAGGATCTTCGAAGGCAGGGTCTGCAACACCGAGTTGAACTCGACGCCTTCCAGATCGAGCACCAGCCGCTCGGGGTCCTTGACCAGCAGATGCGAATGCTTGATCGCCTGGTCATGTTCCAGCGTCACCCGCGTGTAGTCGCGCGCCGGCCAGACGCGCACGGCGAGAATGCTGCTGCCCGCCGTAGCGCCAGCGCCGACTCGCGATACCAGCAGTGTCAGGCTGGCCGCAGCGAACTTGAGGACATCACGCCGGCGAGGCATGTTCGTCCCTTGTCACTTGTTGCGGTGATGGACGCGGTGCGCCCCTCGCCTGTTGTCCCGGCGGCGACACGCAATTCGATTCGGATATCGGCGGCGGGCAGATAGGGCGCGGCCTTGTCCGGCCATTCGACCAGACAAATCCCGCTTCCTGAAAAGTATTCGTCGAGCCCGGCATCGAGATATTCTTCCGCCTGATTGAATCTATAAAAATCAAAGTGATAGAAGTGTAAGCCAGAAACCACATGAACTTCAACCAGTGTGTAAGTGGGGCTTTTGACCGGACCGGTCTCGCCGGCCGCGCGCAGCAGTCCGCGCGCCAGCGTGGTCTTGCCGGCACCGAGGTCGCCATCGAGCCAGACCACCATGCCCGGCGCGAGGTGCGCGGCCAGCGCAACGCCCAGCGCCACGGTATCGGCTTCGTCGGGGAGGGCTAACGTAAGATGTTCGGCATGGGTCACGATGAAAAATGTCCGGCGGGGCTGAAGGAAAACATCCGGCGCTGGGGTCGCGAGCTCGGCTTCGATGCGATCGGCTTTTCCGGGGTCGATATCGACGGCGCCGAAGCAAGCCTTGGGGCATGGCTCGCGGCCGGCTGCCATGGCGAGATGGATTATATGGCGGCCCATGTGACCGAGCACGGAAACAAGCGGGCTTTGCCGGCGGAACTGGTACCTGGGACACGCAGCATCATCACGGCGCGCATGAATTACCGGACCGCCGCCGCCGACTCCAGGGAAACGCTGGCCGATCATAGGCGCGCCTTTGTCTCGCGCTACGCTTTGGGCCGCGACTATCACAAGCTGCTGCGGACACGGCTGCAAAAACTGGCGGATCGCATCGGTGAAGAGATCGGTGAATTCGCCTATCGGGCATTCACCGATTCCGCGCCGGTCATGGAAGTCGGCCTGGCGCAAAACGGCGGCCTCGGCTGGCGCGGCAAGCACACGCTGCTGCTCGACCGCGAGACGGGCTCGTACTTCTTCCTCGGCGAATTGTTCACCGACCTGCCGCTGGTACCCGACACGCCAGCCACCGACCATTGCGGCACCTGCACCGCGTGCATCGAAGCCTGCCCGACCCGGGCCATCACCGCACCGTATCGCCTCGATGCGCGGCTCTGCGTGTCCTATCTCAGCATCGAACTCAAGGGTGGCATTCCCGAGCCACTGCGGCCACTGATGGGCAACCGCATCTACGGCTGCGACGATTGCCAGTTGGCCTGCCCGTGGAACCGCTTCGCGCCGTTGAGCCGCGAGGACGACTTCGCGCCACGCAACGATCTCGACCGGGCGACGCTGGTCGAACTGTTTGCGTGGGAAGAAAAGGAATTCAACGAACGCCTGGCCGGTTCGCCGCTACGCCGCATCGGCCACGAACGGTGGTTGCGCAACATCGCAACGGCGCTGGGCAACGCACCGCTCACCCCCGACGTAGCCAGCGCCCTGCGCTCACGCGCCGATCATCCTTCGGCGCTGGTGCGCGAACATGTGGCGTGGGCGCTCAGGCGCCACGGAGAAACCGTTTAGCCCGTCGCCACCGGACGCGAGGGATCGGCGCACCACTCGCTCCACGA
>JAIOPW010000294.1 GCA_021413665.1 Rhodocyclales bacterium
GGGGTTCAAGTTCGACGACATCGCCAGCAAACCGTTTGCGAACGCGAACTTCACGCCCGACATCACCAACCTGGTCACCTATGTCGCCGGTCATTCGCGCAAGATGAAGATCGACGTGCCCCTGGCGGACCCGAAGGTTCGTGAAGCCTGGGAAATCGGCAAGGAGATCGCCGCCTACCGCGCCGGCCCCTATGATTTTTCGTGCAACACCTGCCACGGCTCGGATGGCAAGCGCATTCGGATGCAGAACCTGCCCAACATCAGCACGCCCACGGGTGCAATGAGCGGCGTTCAGGGCTGGCCGGGGTATCGCATGACCGGAGGCGTAATGCTCACGCACCAGTGGCGCATGGGCGACTGCTTTCGCCAGCAGCGCTTCCCGCAGCCAAAATATGCCTCAGACGCGGTCACCTATTTGCTGACCTACATGATCGGCAACGCCAACGGCCAGGTCTACAAAGGCCCGGGCATCAAGCGCTAAAGGGAGTCTGACATGACCAAAACCATTCTTCTGGCCGCCATGGCTACCCCGTTCCTGCTGGCCGCACATTCCGCCGCGGCTGATCCGGCGCATCGCGCCCAGGCCATTGCAACCATAAAAAAGGACTTTCAGCCGCGCGGCCAGGCGTCGCTCGACCGACTCGCTGAAGACGGCCTGCAAGCCATTTGCAACCGCACCGGCAACAAGCCGCCGGACTACATCGCCAAGCAGATGGAAGCCGACCAGATGGCCGGCGTCAAGTATCCCGCCGACGGCAAACTGATGGGCGACTGGAAATCCGGCGAGAAGCTTGCCCAGAGTGGGCGCGGTTTTACGTGGACCGACGATCCCGGCTTGCCGGTGGGCGGCAACTGCTACAACTGCCATCAGATCAGTCCGAAGGAAACGTCTTTCGGGACCATCGGACCCACTCTGTACAAGTTCGGCAAGCTGCGCGGCAACACGGCCGAGATACAGAAGTACGCCTACTCGAAGATCTACAACGCCAAGGCCTACAACCTGTGCTCCGAAATGCCACGCTTCGGGCATGCCGGCGCGTTGGGCGAAAAGCAGATCAAGGATCTGGTTGCCTTGCTGCTCGACCCGGAGTCTCCCGTCAACAAGTAGGGCGCCGGCCTGAACCATGGGCCTGGCCTAGGCCAGGCCCTTTTCATTTCTCCGACGCATGCTCCGGAAACGCTATCCCCCTGCGGGATTGGCCAAACATGAGGTGACACGATGTCCTCGATGAACCGCCGCGAATTCCTCCAGATCCTTGCCGCCGCCTCCGCGGCCGGCATCGCGCTCGACTCCCGCCCGCTGCTTGCGGCGGGAAGCGCCGACGCCTTCTATGACCTGCCGAAATTCGGCAACGTGCACCTGATGCACTTCACCGACTGCCACGCCCAGTTGATGCCGATCTGGTTTCGCGAACCCAATGTCAATCTAGGCATCGGCGGAGCGGTGGGAAAAGCTCCGCACCTGGTCGGCGAACAGTTGCTGAAAGCCTTCAAGATCAAGCCAGGCACGCGTGAAGCGCACGCCTTCAGCTATCTCGATTTTGCCCAGGCAGCGAAGACCTACGGCAAGGTGGGCGGCTTCGCCCACCTGGCGACCCTGGTCAAGCGCCTGCGCGCGGGACGGCCCGGTTCGCTCCTGCTCGACGGCGGCGACACCTGGCAGGGTTCGGCGACGGCCTTGTGGACCAAGGGCCAGGACATGGTCGATGCCTGCAAGTTGCTCGGTGTCGACATGATGGCCTCGCACTGGGAGTTCACCCTGGGCGACAAGCGCGTCATGGAAATCGTCGAAAAGGACCTTAAGGGCAAGATCGAATTTCTGGCCCAGAACATCAAGACCACGGACTTCGGCGACAAGGTGTTCGAACCCTACAGCCTGCGCGAAATGAACGGCGTCAAGGTCGCCGTGATCGGCCAGGCCTTTCCCTACACCCCGATCGCCAACCCGCGCTGGATGGTGCCGGACTGGACCTTCGGCATCCAGGACGACAACATGCAGAAGACGGTCGACGACGCCCGCGCCAAGGGCGCCCAGGTCGTTGTCGTGCTCTCGCACAACGGCATGGATGTCGACCTGAAAATGGCCTCGCGCGTCCGCGGCATCGACGCGATCCTCGGCGGCCACACCCATGACGGCGTGCCGCAGCCGGTGATAATCAAGAATGGCGGCGGGCAGACGCTGGTGACCAACGCCGGATCGAACGGCAAGTTCCTCGGCGTACTCGATTTCGACGTCAAGGACGGAAAGATCTCGGACTTCCGCTACAAGCTGCTGCCCGTCTTTGCCAACCTGCTGCCGCCCGATGCCGACATGGCCGCATTGATCGACAAGGTGCGCGCCCCGCACAAGGCGAAGCTGGAAGAGAAACTCGCCGTCTCGGAAGGACTGCTCTACCGCCGCGGCAATTTCAACGGCAGTTGGGACCAGTTGATCCTCGACGCCATCATGGATGTGCAAGGCGCCGACATCGGCTTCTCCCCCGGCTTCCGCTGGGGCACGACGATCCTGCCGGGCCAGGCCATTACCTTCGAGCACCTGATGGACCAGACCGCGATCACCTATCCGAACACGACGCTGACCGAGATGAACGGCGAGCAGATCAAGACCATCCTCGAAGATGTTTGCGACAACTCGTTCAATCCCGATCCCTATTACCAGCAAGGCGGCGACATGGTCCGCGTTGGCGGCCTGCAATACACCTGCGACCCCAATGCCAAGATCGGCAACCGGATCCAGGACATGCGCCTTGGCGGCAAACCTCTCGACGCGGGGAAAAAGTACAAGGTCGCCGGCTGGGCGCCGGTTGGCGAAGGCGCGAAGGGCGAGCCGGTATGGGATGTGGTCGCCCGCTACCTGCGCGACAGGAAGACCATCGCACCGCGCAAACTCAACCAACCGAAACTGATCGGCATGAAGGGGAATCCCGGCGTCGCGTAACACCCCGTTACATGCCCCATGGAAGGGATCGTCTAGAATCGCCTTCATGAAAACATACTCCCGCCTCGGGCTTGGCTTGCTGGCCCTGATCATCCTGGGCGCCGGCGGCTACGCTGCCTGGCGAAGTTTCAGCGGCTCCGGCGACGCACCGAAGTTCAAGACCGCAAAGGTCGAACGTGGACCACTGACGGCTGTCGTATCCGCCACCGGCACACTGAACCCGGTGGTTTCGGTGCAGGTCGGATCGCAGGTTTCGGGACAGATCAAGGAAATCCTGGTCGACTTCAACTCGCCGGTAAAACTGAACCAGCTGATCGCCCGCATCGACCCGGAAACTTTCCAGTACCGCCTGCGCCAGGCGGAGGCCGACGTCGAAGCCGCACGCGCCGCATTCGGCGTGCAGCAGGCTGAGGTGATGCGCGCCAGCGCCAATCTGGCCGAGTTCCAGCGCGACTTCGATCGCAAGAAGCTGCTGGTGGAAAAGAACTTCATTTCCGCCGCCGAGCGCGAAAAGGCGCAAAGTGTTCTCGACGCCGGGCGCGCCGCCTTGCAGGTGGCGCAATCACAAGCCAAAAACAGTGAAGCGCAGGTGCGCCAGCGCGAAGCGCAGCAAGCGCAGGCCCGCATTGATCTCGAACGCACCGCCATCAAAGCGCCGGTCGATGGCATCGTCGTCAAGCGCAGCATCGAACCGGGGCAAACCGTCGCCGCCAGCCTGCAATCGCCCGAGTTGTTCGTGATCGCCAGGAACCTGACCGACATGCAGGTCGAAACCTCGATCGACGAAGCCGATGTCGGTCGCATCCGGGTCGGGCAAAAAGCCAGCTTCACGGTCGATGCCTTCGCCGGCCGCGCCTTCTCCGGCGAGGTCAGACAGGTGCGCAAGGCGGCAACCGTGATCTCGAATGTCGTCACTTACACGGTCGTCGTCTCCGCCGCCAATCCGGATCTGACCCTGCTTCCCGGCATGACCGCGAACGTGCGCATCGTCACCGCCCAGAAAGAGTCGGCGCTGAAGGTGCCCAATGCGGCGCTGCGCTTCCGTCCGCCGGGGGCTGCGGAAGAGAAAAAACCGGCAGTCGCCGCGGCGCCAGCGCCGACTTCCAGCCCCGGAGCCGGCGGCGCGGGCGGCGGCGGGCTGGGCCAGTTGCGCGAACGTCTGACGACCGAGCTCAAGCTCGACGCCGACCAGCAGGCCAAGGTGGAAGCGATCTTTGCCGGCATGCGCGAAAAATTCATGGCGGCGCGCGACCTGCCCGAGACGGAAAAGTCCCGAGCGCAGGAACGCAACCGCGCCGAGATTCGAGAAAGGATATCCGCCCTGCTGACGCCCGAGCAGAAGAAGCGCTATGAAGAATTGGCGAGCGAGTCCCAGGCCGCCCGCACCGGTGGCGGCGGAAGCGGCCGCGTCTGGATCATGGGTGAGGATGGCGGCCCGAAGGCGGTCAGCGTCCGTCTCGGCCTCACCGACGGCAGCCTGACGGAAATCGTCTCCGACGAGATCAAGGAAGGCGGCGAAGTGATCGTCGGCCAGCAAACCGCAAGCAGCACCAAGCCGGCCGGCATGCCCGGACCACGTTTGTTCTGAAATAGGCGTGCCATGGCCGAAGCGCTGATCCGGGTCGAGGAACTCGCCAAGGAGTACCGCATGGGCAACAATGTGGTGCCGGCCTTGTGCGGGGTCAGCCTCGAAATCGCCGCGGGCGAGTTCGTCGCCGTCATGGGGCCTTCGGGTTCCGGCAAGTCGACTTTCATGAACCTGCTGGGCTGCCTTGACCACCCCAGCGGCGGCCGTTACTGGCTTGACGGGCAGGAAGTGTCCGAACTCACCGGCGATCAGCTGGCGGGAGTTCGCAATCGCAAGCTCGGTTTCGTCTTCCAGCATTTCAACCTTCTCGCCCGTACCTCCGCCCAGGACAATGTCGCGCTGCCCCTGCTCTACAGCGGCATGCCACCGGGAGAACGCAAACGGCACGCCGAACAGCGCCTCGCTCAAGTGGGCCTGGCCGAGCGCATGGACCATCACCCGGCGCAGCTTTCCGGCGGGCAACAACAGCGTGTCGCCATCGCCCGCGCCCTGGTAAATGATCCGCAACTGGTGCTGGCCGACGAACCCACCGGCGCACTCGATTCACGCACCAGCGTCGAGATCATGGCCCTGTTGCAGCAGCTCAACCGCGAAGGCATCACCATTGTCCTCGTCACCCACGAGCACGATGTCGCCAATTTCGCCGGGCGCATCATCAGTTTTCGCGACGGCAGGGTGATAGAAGACAAGCCCAACGCCGCCAATGACGCGGCGGATCTGCTCCGGTGAACTTCGCCGCAACCCTGCGCATTGCCCTGCTCGCCCTGCGTGTCAACAAGATGCGCTCGGCATTGACCATGCTCGGCATCATCATCGGCGTGGCTGCCGTGATCATCATGATCGCGGTCGGCGGCGGCGCCCAGGCGCGCGTCGAGGAACAGATCCGAAGTCTCGGCTCCAACATCATCATCGTGATGTCGGGTTCGATGACTTCGGGAGGAGCGCGCGGCGGCGCGGGTTCGCAACCGACGATTTCCGAGGACGACGGCTACGCCATCGGCCGCGAGATAGAAGATATCCAGGCGGCAGCGCCCACCCTGCGTGGGTCCGGCCAGGTCGTGGCAGGCAACGCCAACTGGTCGACGACCTTCTACGGCATCACGCCCGACTACCTCGAAGTCCGCGAATGGACCATCGTCGAGGGACGTGGTTTCGAGCAGGCGGAGATGAACGGCGCTGGAAAAGTGGTGCTGATCGGCCAGACCGTCGCGAAGAATCTGTTCGGCGACGCCAGCCCGCTGGATCAGGTAATCCGGGTGCGCAAGGTGCCGCTGACTATCATCGGCGTGCTCGACCGCAAGGGCCAGAGCATGACAGGGCAGGATCAGGACGACATCCTTCTGATGCCGATCAGTACCGCCAGAAAGCGCGTTCTGGGCGCGGCGCAGGCCAAGTCGCGCAGCGTCGGCTCGATCATGGTCAAGGTGCGACAGGGCGCCGACATGGGCGGCGCCGACCAGCGCATGCGCGAATTGCTGCGCCAGCGCCATCGCCTGCAGGCGGGTCAGGACGATGATTTCTTCGTCCGCAACCTGTCGGAGATCCTGCAGGCGCAGGAAGCGTCATCAAAGGTCATGACACTGTTGCTGGCGGCGGTCGCATCCGTATCGTTGCTGGTCGGTGGCATCGGCATCATGAACATCATGCTGGTCTCGGTGACCGAGCGAACGCGCGAGATCGGCCTGCGCATGGCTGTCGGCGCCCGCGCCCGGGACATCCTGACCCAGTTTTTGGTCGAAGCGGTCACACTGTCGCTGATCGGCGGCGTGATCGGCATCCTGCTCGGCGTCGGCGGCGCGATGCTGATTGCCGAACTGGCGGGCTGGCGCACCGAGCTGTCAGGCAGCTCGATCGTGCTGGCCGCGGGCTTTGCCGGTGCTGTCGGCATATTCTTCGGATACTACCCGGCCAGGAAGGCTTCGCGACTGCTGCCAATCGAGGCGCTGCGCTACGAATAGGGCGATACTGCCTCGAACGGTGAAACGTGCCGGCCCTTCGCGTTTCACCTTTTGCTTTTCACTGTCCTGGACAAATCGCCATGGCTGAAGAAGTCGAACTCAAGCTGGCGCTGGCGGAAGGCCATCAGGCCCGGTTTCTGCGGCACCCGCTGCTGAAGCAGGCCATCGATCGCCATGCCGAAACGCTCGACAACATTTATTACGACACCGCCGGCCTTTCCCTGCGTCGTCGCGGCATCGCCCTGCGCCTGCGTCGCAAGGGGCGAGACTGGCTGCAAACCGTCAAGCTGGCCGGCAATTCATCCGCCGGGCTGAGCAGTCGACCCGAATGGGAAGTGCCCTACGGCGGCCATTTCGATTTTTCCGCGGTTGACGTGCTACCGGTGCGCGAATGGATGGGACGCCCGAAGTTGCTCGCGCGCATCGTCCCTATCTGCGAAACGCGGTTCCGGCGCATTACCTGGAAGTTTCCGGCCGGACCCGGCTTCGTTCTGCTGACGCTGGATCGCGGCTGGATCATTGCCAACGGTCGCCGGGAAGCCATTTCGGAAGTTGAACTGGAACTTGCCGGCGCGCCGGTATCGGCCGTTTTCGGACTCGCCGCGCAACTCGCGCAACGGGTGACGCTGACACCATCGGTAGTGTCCAAGGCGGAGCGTGGCTACCGCCTGCACACCGGCGCACCGCCGACGCCGGTCAAAGCCGGCACAATACCTCTCTCTGCCACCATGGCGCCAACCGAGGCCTTTCGCGGCATTGCGCTGTCCTGCCTCGAACACTTGCAGCAGAACCACCCCGGAGCAGTGGCCAGCGATGACCCCGAATACATCCACCAGATGCGCGTCGCAACGCGGCGCTTGCGCGCCGCGTTGCGGTTATTCGCCCCCGTGTTACCCGAACATTTCGCCGAATCCCTGCGCACGCCGCTGTCCGTACTGATGAAGCAACTGGGCCTGGCCCGCGATCTCGATGTGCTGCTCGCGGAAATCGCCGATCCTGTCCTCTGCGCACTGCCCAACGAACCGCGGCTGCCGGCACTGGCCAGCGACATCACCAACCGTCGCTACGCGGCACGTGAGCAGGCGATTGCGCTGCTCGCCGCTCCAGACTATGGGCGCACATTGCTGACCGCGCTGGAATCGCTGCACGCCGTGCCCGTGACCGACCCGGCAACGATTGCGCTGGCCGGCTTCGCCTCCGAGCGCCTGCACCGGCTGTGCAGGAAGCTGCGGCGACTGGTCGCAGTCGCCGACATCGACGATCCCTCGTCGCTGCACGCCCTTCGCATAGGGGTCAAGCGGCTGCGCTACGCGCTGGAATTCTTTTCGCCCCTGGCGCCGAAACGGACCGTGCGGCACGCCATAACAATCCTTGCCGAAGTGCAGGAAACCTTGGGCCAATTGAACGACCTGACCAGTGCCGGCGCCATGCTGATGGAGTGCGCCGGCGACGATCCGCGGCTGCGCGAGGCCGTGACACTGATCGGTGGCTGGCATGGCCCCCGCTACGCAAGACTGTTGGCCACCATCGCACAGGATCTGGTGCTCCTGGCGCGGATACGCCTGCCGAAACTTGGCCGGTGAGTGCGCAATACCTGCGTCACACACTCGATTTAGCCTTGACGTTCCCGCTGAGGAGAGATGAATGGAACTGATACTCTGGCGTCACGCCGAAGCCGAAGAAGCTGACGGCGCCACCCCCGATCAAAAGCGGCGTCTGACCGCGCGCGGCGAAAAGCAGGCGAAGCTGGTCGCACGCTGGCTGCACAGGCACTTGCCGCGAAAGCGGACGGTCCTTGTCGGCCCCGCCGAACGCACGCAACAAACAGCCAATGCGCTGGAACTGGCCTACGAAATCGAGCCCCGACTCGGGATCGGCGCTACAGCGCGCGATGTGCTCGCCGTTGCCGGCTGGCCCGACCAAAGCGGCGCGGTACTGGTCATCGGCCATCAACCGGCTCTCGGGCGAACCGCCGCACTGCTGCTTGGAGGTGCCGAAGCCGACTGGTCGATCAAGAAGGGTGCCGTATGGTGGTTTGCCAGCCGGGAGCGGGAGGGTGGGCGACAAAACGTGCTGCGCGCCGTTCTGAATCCGGATTTCTGCTGACGGCGGCTGACCGCTGTTCATTCTGTTTTCATATCAGTTGCGGAAATGAGCATCTTTTGATATTTTAGGCATCGATATAGCCAAATGCGCCTTACGACCCGGTGCCAGACCTACATGTCCAAAAAACCTCTTGCCGCCATCACCGATACCGAAACGCGGGCCACTTCCGAACACGCGCCAGACCTGCGACTGTGGTTGCGCACGCTGGCCTGCACCAATCTGATCGAGAATCACATCCGCTCACGCCTGCGCGCCGAGTTCGGCATCACGCTGCCGCGTTTCGACCTCATGGCCCAGCTTGAGCGATCTCCCCAGGGCCTCAAGATGGGCGAACTGTCGAAACGGATGATGGTCACCGGCGGCAATGTGACCGGGATTACCGATCAGTTGGTGGCCGAAGGTCTGGTGGTCCGCGAAGACAGCCCGCGCGACAGGAGAGCGTATATCGTCAAGCTGACGCCCGAGGGCCGTCGCAGCTTCCGCAAGATGGCCGAATCGCATGAGAAATGGGTGGTCGACCTGTTCGGCGGGATGGACGAGAAGCAGCGCAGCCAGCTCTACGAGTTGCTGGCCGCCCTGAAGTCCAGCGCGACCGCCGCTACGGCGAAAAAATAGGCGCGGCGGAAGCGCTCAAGGTTCGACGAAGTTCTGCCGTACAATCTGTTCCGCTTTCATCGCCCGCGACGAACATGAAAATCAGCTACGGTCTGATCCTGCTTATTCTGGCGCCCCTGCTCGCCAGCTGCGACCAGCTCGGCATTGATACCCCGGCTGCGGAAGCGGCACGCGAGGAGGCCGAAGGCAAAGCCATCGGCAGTGCCTGCCGACAATCGGGGCGCGTCCTTGAGGACTGCTATCAGATCAATCGCAGGGCGCCCAAGGCCGCGATTTTCACCGGCTGGCGTGACATGGACGCCTACATGCGGGAGAACAAGATACCCGAGATAAAACCCGATTCCCCAGCGGCGCCAGTCCCGGAAAAAACCGGATCCCCCGAATCTGCGAAGGAAGGTGCCGCGCCGGAGGCGCAGAAGCCAGTGCAGAAGACCGACGTGCCAGCCGTTAAATCGGCCCCCGGCAAGGACGCGAAGGCGCCTGAGGCCAAGGCGGAGGAATCCCCGCCTGCGCGAAGAGCCCGCCCTGCGCTCGCGCGCTGACAGCGAAGGCGTCGATCGGCAATCTTGCCATCGACAACTTGGCGAAAGAATTTGGCCGCGAGCTGACGCGCACCAAAGTCAAAGCCCTGTCGAGCTGGCCTGGCCGCACCCAGGCAAACAAGCATGAGCGTCGCCCTGTAATACAATACGCCCCATGTGCGCCCTGCCGGTTGGCGCCCGATTCGGCATTTCGCCGCATTTCCCTCAAGCGCTTCGCCGCCTGAACCGGTTCCCCGCGAGGGGCAGGCCGATTCAGGAGTTCAATTGAACGCGACCACGCAAGGCATCACCCTTCCCGCGGAAGGCACCCAGGACGCTGCAGCCGCCGTATCGCCAGCGCCGACTTTCGACCAACTAGGGCTCCTGCCCGAACTGCTGCGCGCCGTCAAGGACAACGGCTACACGCATCCGACGCCGATCCAGATCCAGGCCATCCCCATCATCATGGCCGGCAAGGACGTCATGGGCGGCGCCCAGACCGGCACCGGCAAGACCGCCGGCTTCACCCTGCCTCTGTTGCAGCGCCTGGCGCGCCACGCCAGCAGTTCGCCTTCGCCCGCCCGCCATCCGGTCCGCGCGCTGATCCTGGCGCCGACGCGCGAACTGGCAATGCAGGTGCATCAAAGCGTGGTCACCTACAGCAAGCACCTGCCGCTGCGTTCCGTCTGCATCTACGGCGGGGTCGATATCCGGCCGCAGATCGCCGAACTGCGAGAAGGCCGCGAAATAGTGGTTGCCACGCCGGGCCGGCTGCTCGACCATGTGCAGCAGAAGAGCGTCAGTTTCAATTTCGTCGAAGTGCTGGTGCTCGACGAAGCCGATCGCATGCTCGACATGGGCTTCATCCCCGACATCAAGCGCATCCTCGCCATGCTCCCCAAGGAACGCCAGAGCCTGCTGTTTTCGGCCACCTTCTCCAACGAGATCAAGAACCTCGCCGACAGCATGCTCAAGGCGCCGCAACTGATCGAAGTGGCACGCCGCAACATGGTGACCGAGACCGTCACCCACCGGGTCTACCCGGTGGCCTCCGACCTCAAGCGCAGCCTGCTGGTGCATCTGCTGACGCACGACGAAGAAAATGCCAAGCAGGTGCTGGTCTTCGTCGGCACCAAGTTCGGCGCCAGCCGCCTGGCGGTCTACCTCGAGCGCCAAGGCATCGCCGCCGACGCCATTCACGGCGACAAAAGCCAGCAGCAGCGCACCGAAGCGCTGGAAGCCTTCAAGTCGGGCAAGATCCGCGTCCTGGTCGCCACCGACGTCGCTGCGCGCGGCCTCGACATCGACGACCTGCCCCACGTCATCAACTACGAACTGCCGCACACCGCCGAAGACTACATCCATCGCATCGGCCGCACCGGCCGTGCCGGCAAGCACGGCGACGCCACCTCGCTGTTTGCGCCAGAGGAAAGCCAGCGCCTGGGCGACATCGAAAAGCTGATCAAGCGCAAGATCGAGCGCGTCGAGATCACCGGCTTCAATCTTGGCACCGCAACGCCCGAACGCGAGCATGGGCGCGAACGCACCGGCAGCGGCCATCGCCGAGAACACGAAGAAAAGCGCCGCGAACGCGAAGTCAAGCAGCACGACCGCCGGCCGCCACCGCATTTGCCGGCCCCGGCCGCCCACGTGCCGCGACTCGACCCGCGCCTGCCGAAACTCGACTTCGACCCCAACAAGCCCTACGTCGGCAAGAGTGGCACGCCCGAAGCGAGTATCGAGAAGCCTGCGTCGATGCGCCCGCAGCGCCCGGTTGCGGCGCTCCTCGGCGGACTGGGCAAGAAATAGGTCAGAAAGATCGGCCATGCGCGGCGAAGC
>JAIOPW010000295.1 GCA_021413665.1 Rhodocyclales bacterium
CATGGCCATCCACGCCCAGGCCGAAACCGACCTGCGCGAACTGATGGGCATCCCGGCCAACTACAAGGTGCTGTTCCTTCAGGGGGGCGCCACGCTCCAGTTCGAAATGATCCCGATGAACCTGTTCGCCGGCAAGGCCAGCGCGGACTACGTACATACTGGCGAATGGGCCAAGAAGGCGATCAAGGCGGCCAAGGCCTTCGGCAAGGTGAATATCGTCGCCAGCAGCGAGGATGGCACTTTCGCCTATGCGCCGGCGCAGAAGGACTGGAAGCTCGACAAGGATGCGGCTTACGTGCATTACACCGGCAACGAAACCATCGGCGGCGTCGAGTTCCACTGGACGCCCGAAACCGGCGATGTCCCGCTGGTCTGCGACATGTCATCGAACATCCTGTCCAAGCCGATCGACGTCAGCAAGTACGGCCTGATCTATGCCGGCGCGCAGAAAAACATCGGCCCGGCCGGACTGACCATCGTTATCATCCGCGACGACCTGATCGGCAAGGGTGTTCCGGCGCCGCAGACCATGCTGGACTACAAGACCCACGCCGAAAACGATTCGATGTACAACACGCCGCCCACCTACGGCATCTACATCGCCGGCCTGGTGTTCCAGTGGCTCAAGCAGCAGGGCGGCCTGGCGGCGATCGAGAAGCAGAACATCGCCAAGGCCAAGCTGCTTTATGACTGCATCGATGCGTCGAGCTTCTATGCCAATCCGGTGCGCGTCGAAGACCGTTCGCGCATGAACGTGCCCTTTACGCTCAAGGATGCGGCGCTGGATGAGGAGTTCCTCAAGGGCGCCAAGGCCAGGGGTATGGCGCAACTCAAGGGACACCGCTCGGTAGGTGGCATGCGTGCCTCCATTTACAACGCCATGCCGGCGGCCGGTGTCGCCGCGCTGGTGGAGTACATGAAGGAATTCGAGGCCAAAAATGGCTAAACCGTTCGACATCCTGATTCTCAACCAGATATCCCAGAACGGGCTCAAGCGCCTGCCGGCCGAGCATTACAAGGTCGGCAAGGACATTGCCCGGCCGGATGCGATCATGGTGCGTTCGGCCGACATGCACAAGATGGAGATTCCCGCTTCGGTGCGGGCCATTGGTCGCGCCGGTGCCGGCACCAATAACATTCCGGTCAAGGCCATGTCGGCGCGCGGCATTCCCGTATTCAACGCGCCGGGCGCAAATGCCAATGCGGTCAAGGAACTGGTCGTCGCCGGCATGCTGCTGTCGGCGCGCAATATCGGCGGCGCGATGAAGTTCGTCGCGGGGCTCGATGCCAGCGACCCGGAGATGGAAAAGAAGGTCGAGGACGGCAAGAAGAACTTTGCCGGCTTCGAGTTGGCCGGACATACGCTGGGAGTGATCGGCCTGGGCAAGATTGGTTGCCTGGTGGCGGATGTGGCGATCAAGCTGGGCATGAACGTGCTCGGCTACGATCCCGAAATCACGGTCGATGCGGCATGGAGCCTGCCCTCGCAGGTGAAGAAGGCCAACAGCGTGAGTGAAGTACTGAAGGCGGCCAACTTCATCTCGATGCACGTGCCACTGGTCGATGCCACGCGCAAGATGATCAATGCCGATATGCTGGCTCACGTCAAACACGGCGCGGTTTTACTGAACTTCTCCCGCGAAGGCGTGGTCGACGAAGCCGCAGTGCTCGCCGCGCTGGATGCAAAGAAGCTCGGTGCCTACGTCTGCGACTTCCCCAGCCCGCATGTCAACAATCATCCCCATGTGATCGCCCTGCCGCATCTGGGCGCCTCCACCGGAGAAGCGGAAGAGAATTGCGCGGTGATGGTCGCCGACCAGTTGCGCGACTATATGGAACACGGCAATGTGCAGAACGCCGTGAATTTTCCGAACGTCTCGATGCCGCGCGAATCGAGTTTCCGCATCGCGGTGGCCAATTCGAATGTGCCCAACATGCTGGGCCAGATTTCCACCGCCATGGCCAATGCGGGACTGAACATCCACAACATGGTCAACAAGTCGCGCGGCGAAATGGCCTACACCCTGGTCGATGTCGATATCCAGGTTCAACAGACCGTGATCGACGCCATCGCCAAGATCGAAGGCGTCCTGGCTGTGCGGTATTTGCCACTGGAGAGCTAGGGGTGGCCGTCGATTCGGACGAACTGGGCAAGCTGCGCGACGACATCGACGCGATTGACGGCGAATTGCTGCGGCTGATCAACGAAAGAGCCAAACTCGCGCGGCGCATCGGCGAAATCAAGCAGGGCAATATTTATCGGCCGGAGCGCGAGGCGCAGGTGCTGCGCCGGGTGGCCGAGCGCAATCCCGGCCCGCTTTCCGCTGCCGCCGCCCAGCGCATCGTGCGTGAAGTCATGTCGGCCTGTCTGGCGCTGGAGCAGCCGCTGACCATCGCCTATCTTGGGCCGGCGGGCACCTATTCCGAGTCGGCCGCCCGCAAGCATTTCGGCGGCGCGCCGACCTTGCTGCCCTGTCCGGGGATAGACGACGTGTTCCGCGTCATCGAATCGGGCAATGCCCACTACGGCGTGGTGCCGATCGAAAATTCCACCGAAGGCGCCATCGGTCGCTCGCTCGACCTGCTGCTTTCCTCGCCGCTGCAAATTTGCGGCGAAATAAGCTTGCCGATTCATCACAACCTGATGGCCCGGTGCGCGGCGCTGACCGACGTGACACGGATCTATTCCCACGCTCAATCCCTGGCACAATGCCACGAATGGCTCAACCGCAATCTGCCCCTGGTGCCTCGCGTTCCTGTCGCCAGCAACGCCGAGGCGGCGCGCCTGGCGGCCGGCGAGGCGGGGGCGGCGGCGGTGGCGGGTGATGCGGCGGCGGAACTCTATGCCTTGCCCATCCTGGCCGCCAACATCGAGGACGATCCGAACAACACGACACGTTTCGTGATTGTCGCCGAGCATGATGCCGGGATATCGGGTGCGGATCGCACATCGCTGGTCTGTTCGGCGCAGAACCGGCCGGGTGCGGTCTATCAACTGCTGGCGCCCTTCGCCGACAACGGCGTTTCCATGACCCGCCTCGAATCCCGGCCGGCACGCGGCTTCGGCGGCAGTCGCTGGGAATACGTGTTCTACATCGACATCGAAGGCCACCGCAGCGAACCGGCGGTTGCCCGCGCGCTGGAGGAACTTCGTCATCGCGCCGGCTTCGTCAAAGAGCTGGGCTCCTATCCAAAAGCCGTTTACTGAGGGTTCGACCATGAGCATCGCTCTTCAGGCGCCGTCCTATATTCGATCTATCTCGCCCTACATCCCGGGCAAGCCGATCACCGAGCTGGCCCGCCAGATGGGTATCCCGGTGGAAAAAATCGTCAAGCTCGCCTCCAACGAGAACCCGCTGGGCATGAGCCCGAAGGCGCGCCAGGCGGTCGAGGCGGCGCTGGCTGGCGTCGAGCGCTATCCGGACCAGTTCGAGCTGATCGCCGCGCTGGCGGAACGCCACGGTGTCGCTGCCGGGCAGATTACCCTCGGCAATGGTTCGAATGACGTGCTCGATCTGGCGGCCCGCGTTTTCCTCGCGCCGGGACGGTCCGCGGTGTTTTCAAGGCATGCGTTCGCCGTCTATCCGCTGGCAACGATGTCCGCGGGCGCCGAATGCATCGCTGCACCGGCGAAGAACTACGGCCATGATCCAGCCGCGATGCTCGCGGCCATTCGTCCCGACACGCATCTGGTCTGGATCGCCAATCCCAACAATCCAACCGGCAACTTCCTGTCCCAGGCGGAGGTGCGCGCCTTCATCAAGAAGATTCCGCCGCATATTGCCGTGGTGCTCGACGAGGCCTACACCGAGTACCTCGCGCCGGCCGACCGAGCCGACACCGTGGCCTGGATCAGGGACTTCCCGAACCTGCTGGTGATCCGCACCTTCTCAAAGATCTATGGACTGGCCGGTTTGCGCGTCGGCTACGGCGTGGCAACTGCCGAAGCGACCGACCTCCTGAACCGCGTACGCCAGCCCTTCAACGTTAACAATCTGGCTCTGGCAGGCGCAATCGCCGCACTCGATGACCACGCCTTTCTCGCCGCAAGCTACGAATCGAACCGACGTGGCATGGAGCAGATCATCGCCGGGCTGAAGCGATTCGGCCTTTCACATATTCCCTCGCACGGCAATTTCGTCACCTTCGAAGTGGCGGATGCGGCCACGGTCAACGGCAAGCTGCTCAAGCAGGGCGTCATCGTGCGTCCGATTGGCGGCTATGGCCTGCCCAACCATTTGCGGGTGACCATCGGCCTCGAAGCCGAAAACCGGATTTTCCTCGACGCACTGGAAAAATCGCTCTGATGGCGCAGAGCAGAGTTGTCATTTGCGGCGTCGGCCTGATCGGCGGCTCGTTTGCTCTCGCCCTCAAGAAGTCGGCGCTGGCACTACGGCGGGACTTGCAGGTGGTGGGTATGGGGCGCACGCGCGCGCCGCTGGAGCAGGCGCTGCAGCTTGGCGTGATCGATGCCATTGCAACCGACTGGGCGTCTGCGCTCGACGGTGCCGACCTGGTGCTGCTTGGCATGCCGGTCGGGCAGATGCCGGCGGTGATGGATGCGCTGGCGCCCCATCTGCGGCCGCACACGATCGTTACCGATGGCGGCAGTACCAAATCCGATGTGGTCGCGGCGGCACGGGCGGCACTCGGCGTTCGTGCCGGGTCATCCGATTGCCGGTGCCGAGAAAAGCGGCGTGGCGGCGGCTCAGCCAGATCTCTATGTCGACAAGCGCGTCGTGCTGACACCGTTGCCCGAAAACTCGGCCGGAGACGTCAAGGCGGTGTGCACGGTCTGGGAACTTTGCGGCGCGAAGGTCTCCCAACTCGCGCCGGAGGAGCATGACCACGTTTTTGCTGCCGTCAGCCACCTGCCGCACCTGCTGGCTTTTGCCCTGGTGCATGACTTTGCGCAGCGCCCGAATTCGGATCAGTTGTTCGGCTTCGCCGCCGGTGGTTTCCGCGATTTCACACGCATCGCCAGCAGCCATCCGGAAATGTGGCGCGACATCTGCGTCGCCAATCGGCATGCCTTGCTGCGGGAACTCGATGCCTACATGGTCGAACTGATGCGCACTCGCGTTTTGCTCGCTGGTGGCGATGCAGCCGGGCTGACGGCCATGTTCAGCAGGGAAGCACGGAAATCCGCGACCTGCTGGATTCCGACGATACGCGCGTCATGCTGGCGGCGCTGGGGAAAGTCGGCGTTGGGTTGCTCTGCATCCCTGGAAATCCGCTTCGCGGGCAGGGAACGGCGCTTGGCGGCAATTCCTGGCGCGTGGAAGGTTGTGGCGGCGTTTTCCCGGTCAAGGATGCCGACCTCTTCATGGGCAATGCCGGTACGGCGATCCGGCCACTCACGGCGGCGCTGGCGCTGTCCGGCGGCCACTATCGACTCTCCGGCGTGCCGCGCATGCACGAGCGGCCGATCGGCGACCTGGTCGACGGCCTGCTGCAGATCGGCGCCGATGTGAGTTATACCGGCAATGCAGGTTTTCCGCCGCTGGCCATCCATCCGGCGCAGGTAAAGCTTGTGGCTCCGATCCGCCTGCGCGGCGACGTGTCCTCGCAGTTCCTCACGGCACTGCTGATGGCCTTGCCGCTGACCGGCAGCGCGGCGGTGATCGAGATGACCACCGAACTCATCTCCCGGCCTTACATCGAGATCACGTTGAACCTGATGGCGCGCTTCGGCGTCACGGTCGCGCGCGAAGGCTGGCAACGCTTCACAATAGCCGCGGGCCAGCGCTATCGCAGTCCCGGCGTGCTGCATGTTGAAGGCGATGCCTCGGCCGCCTCCTATTTCCTCGCTGCCGGCGCGATCGGCGGCGGCCCGGTGCGGGTCGAAGGCGTCGGCCGCAACAGCATCCAGGGTGATGTGCGTTTCGCCGAAGCGCTCGCCGCGATGGGCGCACGCATCGAATGGGGCGAGCAGCATATCGAGGCACGGGCGCCGGTGTCGGGCAAGCTGAAGGCCTTCGATCTCGACCTCAACCACATTCCAGATGCGGCGATGACGCTCGCCGTGGCGGCGTTGTTCGCCGACGGCCGCTGCGTCCTGCGCAACATCGCATCGTGGCGGGTCAAGGAAACCGACCGCATTGCGGCGATGGCGACCGAATTGAGGAAGCTCGGCGCAACTGTGGAGGAGGGCGCCGATTTCATCGCGGTCTCGCCGGCCCCCGTCATTCGATCGGGGGTATCGATCGACACTTATGAAGATCACCGCATGGCGATGTGTTTTTCGTTGGCGGCGTTGGGCGGCGTGCCGGTCACCATCAACGATCCGCAATGCGTGAACAAGACCTTCCCTGAATACTTCGACGCGTTGGCGGAAATAGCGGCCCCGGTGATTGCCATCGACGGGCCCTCGGCCTCGGGCAAGGGCACCGTGGCCGAACGGGTCGCGGCGGCCTTGGGTTACCACTACCTCGACAGCGGGTCGCTCTATCGGCTGACGGCCTTGGCGGCGCTTCGGGCGGGCGTCGCGCTGGATGATGAGGCCGGGGTGGCTGAACTGGCAGCCGATTTGCCCGCTACCTTCACGGGCGGACGCATCCTCTTGTCGGATGACGATGTAACGGACGCCATCCGCAGCGAGGAAATCTCGCTGGGAGCGTCGAAAGTGGCCGCGCTCCCGGCGGTTCGAGCCGCTTTGCTGGCCCGTCAACGCGCCTATCGGCGCTTTCCGGGATTGGTTGCCGACGGGCGCGACATGGCCTCCATTGTCTTTCCTTCCGCCCTGGCCAAGGTATTTCTCACCGCTTCGGCGGCGGCACGTGCAGAAAGACGCCATAAACAGTTGATCGCAAAGGGGATGCCTGCTAACATGCACGCCCTTTTGCAGGATTTGCAGGAGCGGGATACACGCGACGCAGAGCGCAGCGTGGCGCCCCTCAGGCAATGCGATGATGCCGATCGGGTGGATACCACCGAATTGAACATCGACGCCGCAGTGGCTGCCGTGATGACGATAGTCAAACGACAGGGACTGTGAATCAGGCGTCAGGCAAGCGTTTCAGGATTGCTGCAACACAAGTGTCATGGCGGCCGCCCGGCGGTCATGGTGAAATTCAACCAACCCGTCACCCCGGTGACAAACATCCGTAAGGTCCCCAACTCAATGTCTACTGCCGCTATTGCCGAAAGTATTATCGAAAACTCACCCATGGAGAGCTTTGCCGCCCTGTTCGAGGAAAGCCTCCAGCGCCAGGAAATGCGTGCCGGTGAAGTCATCACGGCCGAAGTTGTCCGCATCGACCAGAACTTCGTGGTCGTCAATGCGGGGCTCAAGTCCGAAAGCATGATTCCCGTCGAGGAATTCCACAATGAACGTGGCGAACTCGAAGCCAAGCCGGGCGATTTCGTCCTGGTGGCGATCGAGATGCTCGAAGACGGTTACGGCGCAACGCGCCTCTCGCGTGAAAAGGCCAAGCGCATCGCCGCCTGGAACGACCTCGACAAGGCCTTGACCGACAGCGCCCTGGTCACGGGTCTGATCACGGGCAAGGTCAAGGGCGGCCTGACCGTCATGGTCAATGGCATCCGCGCCTTCCTCCCCGGTTCCCTGGTCGATACCCGTCCGGTCAAGGACACCACGCCCTTCGAAGGCAAGGAATACGAATTCAAGGTCATCAAGCTCGACAGGAAGCGCAACAACGTGGTGGTTTCGCGCCGCGCCGTGCTTGAGGCCAGCATGGGCGAAGAGCGCCAGAAGCTGCTGGAAAACCTGCAGGAAGGCACCGTCATCAAGGGCATCGTCAAGAACATCACCGACTACGGCGCATTCGTCGACCTCGGCGGCATCGATGGCCTGCTGCACATCACCGACCTGGCCTGGCGTCGCGTGCGTCACCCGTCGGAAGTGCTCAACGTCGGCGACGAAGTCACCGCCAAGGTACTCAAGTTCGACCAGGAAAAGAACCGCGTCAGCCTCGGCATGAAGCAACTCGGTGAAGATCCGTGGGTGGGAATCGCCCGCCGTTATCCGCAGGGCACGCGCCTGTTCGGCAAGGTCACCAACCTGACCGACTACGGTTCCTTCGTCGAGATCGAGCAGGGCATCGA
Source organism: Rhodocyclales bacterium (assembly GCA_021413665.1). Taxonomy (GTDB): domain Bacteria; phylum Pseudomonadota; class Gammaproteobacteria; order Burkholderiales; family Rhodocyclaceae; genus Sulfuritalea. The sequence goes on from JAIOPW010000295.1 coordinate 8,068, forward strand.
AGGACTGGTGCACGTCTCCGAAATGGACTGGACCAACAAGAACATCCATCCGACCAAGGTTGTGCAACTGGGCGACGAAGTCGAAGTGATGATCCTCGAAATCGACGAAGACCGTCGCCGCATTTCGCTGGGCATGAAGCAGTGCATGGCGAACCCGTGGGACGATTTCGCGATGAACCACAAGAAGGGCGACAAGGTCCGCGGCGCCATCAAGTCGATCACCGACTTCGGCATCTTCATCGGCCTGCCCGGCGGCATCGACGGCCTGGTGCATCTGTCCGACCTGTCCTGGTCGGCCACCGGCGAGGAAGCCAAGCAGAACTTCAAGAAGGGCGATGAAGTCGAGGCCGTGGTGCTGTCCATCGATGTCGAGAAGGAGCGCATTTCGCTCGGCGTCAAGCAGCTCGATGGCGATCCCTTCACCAGCTTCGTTGCCACGCATGACAAGAACAGCCTGGTGTCCGGTACGGTCACCAGCGTTGATCAGCGCGGCGCGATGATTGATCTGGGCTCAGAAGTCGAGGGCTATCTGCGTGTCTCCGAGTTCTCAAGGGATCGCATCGAAGACCTGACCCAGCATCTGAAGGTCGGCCAGGTGATCGAGACCATGATCATCAACGTCGATCGCAAGACGCGTTCCATCAACCTGTCGATCAAGGCCAAGGACCAGGTGGAACAGAGCCAGGCGATGCAGAAGCTGGCATCCGCCGACAGTTCCGCCAGCAGCGGCACGACCAATCTGGGCGCGCTGCTCAAGGCCAAGCTCAACCAGCAGCAATAAGTTCATCCTTATGACCAAATCGGAGCTCATCGCCCGGCTGGCGGAGCGCTTTCCCCAGTTGGTGGCGAAGGATGCCGACTACGCCGTCAAGATGATTCTCGATGCCCTCACTGCGGCGCTGGTGCGCAGTGATCGCATCGAGATACGCGGCTTTGGCAGCTTTGCGCTGAACTATCGGCCACCACGCGTGGGTCGCAACCCGAAGTCGGGCGACAAGGTGCAGGTACCCGAAAAGTACGTGCCCCATTTCAAGGCCGGCAAGGAGTTGCGGGAGCGGGTCGATTACCGGCCATGAGTCACGCCGTTGCAGCTTGCTTCAGGGCGGCACCTTAGACGGGTGCCGCTTTTTTGTTTCGGTCGCTGCGTTTGACGCCGTTCAAAGCGGCGCGAGCCGGCACTGAAATTCCGCATTGCTCGATTTTTCGCCCATAACTTTCTTGTGACCACCCTGCTCAAGCTTCTCGTCTGGCTGTTGCGTATCGCGGTTTTCATCGGCCTGTTCGGCCTCGCGATCAAGAACAGCGGCCCGATGGAGTTGCGCTTCTTTCTGGACCAGGCCTGGATGGCGCCGACTTCGGTGGTCATCCTTGCCGTGTTCGCCATTGGCGTGGCAGTCGGCCTGACCGCGGCCCTTGGCGTATTCCTGCGTCCGCAGCGCACACCCGATCGCGAGCCGCGTTGACCGTGCAATTTTGACGACTCGCCGCCGATCATGAAGGTCATGCCAGCTTTCCCCCATCCCCACCCCAGCCCTCCCCTTGAGGGCGAGGAAGATTTTGGGTCGCTGACGCGACTTACACGGTAACCATGGAAATCGAACTCTGGTGGCTGCTGGTTCTGCCGGCTTTTTTCGGTCTCGGCTGGATCGCGGCACGAATCGACATCAAGCATCTGCTGAAAGAGTCGCGTGCCCTGCCGCGCTCCTATTTCAAGGGCCTCAATTTTCTGCTCAACGAGCAGCCTGATCAGGCCATCGAGGCTTTCATCGAAGCGGCGCGCGTCGACCCGGAGACCATCGAGCTCCATTTCGCATTGGGCAATCTGTTTCGTCGCCGCGGCGAAACAGATCGCGCGATCCGTGTCCATCAGAACCTGATCGAACGCGATGGCCTGTCGGCAAACCAGAGGCTGCATGCCTTGTCCGAGCTCGGCCAGGACTACCTCAAGGCTGGCCTGCTCGATCGCGCCGAGGACATATTTCTCAAGCTGCGCGGCACGGACCGGGACGAGGAAGCGCTGAAAAACCTGCTGGAAATCTACCAGCAGGAAAAGGAATGGGCCAAGGCCATCGCCATTGCCGAAGCCATGCCCAACCATTCGGATCATCTCTGGCAAAAGGAAATAGCCGAGTTTCGCTGCGAAATGGCGGCCAACGAAATGCTGCACGACCGGCATGACGAAGCCCGTCGCCTGCTCGAAGACGCGTTGGCGGCCAACCGGAAATGTGTTCGCGCCACGCTGCTGCTGGGCGAACTGGCGCTCAAAGTCGGCGCCGGCGAGACGGCGATCGATCACTGGAAATCCATTGAGCAGCAGAATCCCGTCTATCTCTCGCTGGCGGCGGAAAAGCTGATGGCGGCGCATATTCAGGCGGGTCGCAAGGAGCAGGGCAACCAGTTGCTGCGCGGTTGGCTGGAGCGCCATCCATCGCTGGATCTGCTCGAGGCCGTGTTTCGGGCGGAGTTGGAGAACGACGGCGCGGAGGCGGCCTATGCACTGGTGCGCGACGAACTGCGGCGCAATCCGACGCTGCTGGGGCTCGACAAACTGCTGGAAGCGCAGATCCTGATGGTCCCGCCCGAAAAACGCGCCGACCTGGAATTGATCAAGAACCTGATCCACAATCACACCCGCCGCGTCGCGCGCTATCGCTGCGACGCCTGCGGATTCAAGGCGCGCCAGTTCTACTGGCGCTGCCCCGGCTGCGGCGGCTGGGAAACCTATCCGCCCCGGCGCACAGAAGAATTCGACATTACGCTCTAGAAATCCAATGAAAATAACAGTCATCGGCACCGGCTACGTCGGCCTTGTTTCGGGAACCTGCCTCGCGGATGTGGGCAATGACGTGCTCTGCCTTGATCTCGATGCCGCGAAAATCCGTACGCTGAACGAAGGCGGGATCCCTATCTACGAACCGGGCCTGGAGGCCATGGTCAGGAAGAACGAGGCGGCCGGACGCTTGCGCTTCACCACCGACATCGAAGCCGCTGTCGCCCACGGCGTGCTGCAGTTCATTGCCGTCGGCACCCCGCCCGACGAGGACGGTTCCGCCGATCTCCAGTACGTCGTTGCGGCCGCGCGCAACGTCGGACGCCACATGACCGGCTACAAGGTCGTGGTGGACAAATCCACGGTGCCGGTCGGTACTGCCGACAAGGTGCGTGCCGCCATCGCCGAAGAATTGCGGGCGCGTGGCGAAAAGATCGATTTCAGCGTCGTGTCCAATCCGGAATTCCTCAAGGAAGGCGCGGCGGTGGACGACTTCATGAAGCCTGACCGCATCGTGGTCGGCTCCGACGATCACCGTGCCATCGATCTGATGCGGGAACTCTACGCGCCCTTCCAGCGCAACCACGAACGCCTGATCGTGATGGACCTGAAGAGCGCGGA
>JAIOPW010000296.1 GCA_021413665.1 Rhodocyclales bacterium
AGCAGCGCATAGCCGAAGATGCCGGTGGCGCGCAGCGAGAGCACGCCGTTCTGGATGAAGCGGCTGCCGCCGGTGAAGGGGAACTGCCGCTCGGTGTTGGCGCTGTCGCAGCCCGAGATCGCATCGTAGTAGTCGTTGATCACGTTGGCGCCGGCATGGGCGACCAAGGCGAAGAACAGCGTCGCGGTGGCCAGCGCCGGGCCGACGGCAATGCCCGAATACGCGGCGGTGGCCAGGCCGAGCAGGCAGCCGACGAAGGTGACGGAAAGGAAGGCCGGCCGCGTCGCGGCGAAGTAACGCAGGAAGGGATTGGACAGCGCGTCGAGTGTCGGTTCCAGCGGTTTGCTCATCTGTCGTGTCCTTGGTTGAACCGGCTTATTTGAGGACCAGTTCGGCGGCGGCTTCGAGATCCGCCTTGTTCATGGCCCCCAGCTTGCTCGCCACAATCTCGCCCCTGCGATTTACCGCGATGGTGAAAGGCAGGCCCGCCTTGCCGTTGCCCAGCGCCTGCATGAGTTGGATGCCCTTGTCCCCGGCGAGAAGCACAGGATAGTTCATCTCGTAGGCCTTCATGAAATCGCGCACGGATTCGGCCTTGTCTTCCAGGCCGATGCCGATGACGACCAACCCCCTCTTGCGGTATTTGTCGTGGGCACGGATCAGTTCCGGAATTTCGACGCGACAGGGGGCGCACCAGCGCGCCCAGAAGTTCACGATCAGGGGCTTGCCGCGAAAGCTTTCCAGTGCGACCGGCTTGTCGTCGGTTCCCGCCAGCGTCGTCGCGAACAAGGCATCGCCGCCCGCCGCATGCACCAGCCCCGAGAAGAGCAGGCCCACCACGACGAGAAATCGCCGCCGTACCACCAGCGCCGACTCTTGCCTGAGGGAACTCACGGCAGATCGCCGCGCCGGAACAACTGGTAGCCCAAAGTCGCGGAGGCGATGCCGACCACGGTCGGATAAACCAGGGCGAAGACCTTGTAGCCGGTGACGCCGAACAGGTCGAGGATGACGTAGGCCGAGGGGCCGAGCACGATCAGTTGCGGATCGAACAGCGCCAGCGCGGCGGTACGAAATACCTGCAGCGG
>JAIOPW010000297.1 GCA_021413665.1 Rhodocyclales bacterium
TGACCTCGATGCCCTTCTTGCGGAAGACCTCCAGGTGCGGGCTGTTCTTCGCCGCATTGAAGGTCTCGGCGGTGACGTAGTAGATCTTTTCCTGCTCCGGTTTCATGCGGGCGATGTAGTCGGCCAGCGACACAGTCTCGTCGGTCGTGTCGGCGTGGGTCGAGGCGAAGCGAAGCAGCGCGGCGATCCTGTCCTTGTTGGCGTGGTCCTCGCCCATGCCTTCCTTGAGCACCTTGCCGAACTCGCCCCAGAACTTGGCGTACTTTTCCTTCTGCGCCGCATCCTCGTTGTTGGCGAGATCGGCCAGCATGCCGAGGACCTTGTTGGTGCAGCCCTTGCGGATCGCCTCGATGTCCTTCGATTCCTGGAGGATTTCGCGCGAGACATTGAGCGGCAGGTCGGCCGAATCGACCACCCCGCGCACGAAGCGCAGATAGAGCGGCATCAGCTGCTCGGCGTCGTCCATGATGAAGACGCGGCGCACATAGAGCTTGACGCCGTGACGGGCATTGCGGTCCCACATGTCGAAGGGCGCGCGGGCCGGCACGTAGAGCAGTTGCGTGTATTCCGTCTTGCCCTCGACGCGGGCGTGGGTCCAGGTCAGCGGGTCCTCGAAATCGTGGCCGACGTGTTTGTAGAACTCCTTGTACTGCTCGTCGGTGATGTCGTTCTTCGAGCGGGCCCACAAGGCGGAAGCCTGATTGACGGTTTCGTCATCAAAGGTGGCGACCTGTTCCTTCTTCTCCTCGTCCCATTTTGGCGACCTGTTCCTTCTTCTCCTCGTCCCATTTTTCGCCCTTCATCACGATGGGCTGGACGATGTGGTCGGAGTACTTGCGGATGATGGACTTGAGCTTCCAGGCAGACAGCAGGTCGTCCTCGCCTTCCTTGAGGTGCAGGGTGATCTCGGTGCCGCGCGCAGCGCGGTCAGCCATCTCGATGCTGAATTCGCCCGTGCCTTCCGATTCCCAGCGCACACCCTGGTTCGGCTCGGCGCCGGCGCGGCGGGTCAGCACCGTGACGCGGTCGGCAACGATGAAGGAGGAGTAGAAACCGACGCCGAACTGGCCGATCAGGCTGGCGTCCTTCTTTTCGTCACCCGACAGCTTCGAGAAGAACTCGCGGGTGCCCGATTTGGCTATGGTTCCCAGGTTAGTGATCACTTCCTCGCGACTCATGCCGACGCCGTTGTCGGCGATTGTCAGTGTCCTCGCGGCCAGGTCAAAGGCAATGCGGATCTTGAAGTCGGAGTCGCCCTCGAACAGCCCGGCGTTGTGCAGGGCCTCGAAGCGCAGCTTGTCGCAGGCGTCCGACGCGTTGGAAATCAGCTCGCGCAGGAAAATCTCGCGGTTGGAGTACAGCGAGTGGATCATCAACTGGAGGAGCTGCTTGACCTCGGTCTGGAAGCCGAGGGTTTCGCGCGAGGTTTGCGCGGTCTGGGTCTCAGTGCTCATCGGGAATCCTCTTGAAACAACGATCGAAAAACCGATATGGGGGCGACCAAGCCCGTTTCAAGAGGATGGGCATGGCGGCGCGACCCGAGCCCGGACCAGCCGGGAAAGCAGGCTTGCCCCGGGGACAAACTCCTTGGATACCCGCGGGATCAAGAGTCGGCGCCGGCGAGACGGCGAGCGTCGGCTCAACGGTCCAGTCGCTCGGAGTTGCCATCCATTCTGCGTGGTGGCACGATGCAATCATGAACAAGGGTCTTCCACATCTTCCTTAGGCCACGGACGTCATCATGTTCATCAACCCGATGTGGGATAGCGAAAGCCAGCGCATTGGCAAGCAGAAATGTACGCCCTTGGGATATCGCCTTCATCTCGTGTCGGACCTGGTGGGCTTTGTTGCCCTGATCCTGCTGCTGGTCACTTTCGTCTATCTTCGCTTTCGCAGCGTGCTTGGCAGCTTTCACGAGTCGCTCTGGTGGCTGCTGGCGGTCCCGGTCGCGATGGCATTCGGCGGCACCCTGCTGCACCGGTATTCCTGGCTGCTGGCAGAAAGGAAGGGGTTTCGGTACGACGACAAAACCTGCGAAGCGAGCTGGCTGGAAAACGGGCAGCAAACCGTCGTCAAATGGCCCGCCGCGCAAGAAACGCGTGTTGAATAGCCGATGACATTCGCGCTTCCGTCTTGCGCAAAGAGAGGATGCGAATGGACCGCGCTGAAGCAGCGGTAGGTTGCATTCTCGGCACGGCGGTGGGAGACGCCCTCGGATTGGCCTGCGAGGGCCTTTCCGCAGATCGCCAGAAACGCTGGTTCCCCTCGCTCGACGGCTATCACTTGTTGCTTGGCAAGGGCCTGTGTTCGGACGATACGGAACACACCTGCATGATGGCGCAGTCGATCATCGTGTCGGGCGGTGACGAACAGTTGTTTGCACGGGATTTCACCTGGCGCCTGCGCTGGTGGCTGGTGGGCCTTCCGGCCGGAATCGGCCTCGGCACGCTGCGCTCGATCCTGAAGCTCTGGCTATTCGTTCCGAACCGGTGGCGCGGCGTGTACTCAGCGGGCAACGCGCCGGCAATGCGCAGCGCACTTCTCGGCGTGTGCTTCGCCGATGATGAAACGCGCCTGTCGCGCATCAACTGCCTGGTCACGCGCATTACCCATACCGACCCCAAGGCGGAATGCGGCGCATTGGCGATTGCGCTCGCCGCGCGCTGCTCGATGCGCGCGCAAGATGCCGAGGCATTTCTCGCCGACCTTGCGCGCTTGACCGCACCGCTGGGAGCTGCCGGCGCCGAACTTGTCGACGTGGCGGTACGCGCGCGCGCCAGCGCCGCCGCGGGAGAAGCTACCGAGGTTTTCGTGAAGTCGCTTGGCTGTATCGAGGGCGTATCGGGCTACATCTACCACAGCGTGCCGGCCGTATTGCATGCGTGGTTCTTGCACCCGCGCGACTACGCACACGCCGTAACTGCGATCATCCGCTGCGGAGGCGATACCGACACCACGGCAGCGATGCTTGGCGCAATCGTCGGCGCAGGGGTGGGCCGGACGGGCATTCCCCAGAAATGGATCGATGACCTCATCGAGTGGCCGCGCACCTGTCACTGGATGGAGTCTCTCGCACTCAAGGCGGCGCATGCGGCGCAAAACGGCGAACGGGGCGCGGCGCATCCATTGTCGATTGCGGGGCTCGCGCTGCGCAATGCCGCGTTTTTCTTTCTTGTACTGGTGCATGGGCTACGGCGCTTGTTTCCACCCTATTAGCCCGGCTCGTTGCTTCGTCAAACGCTGACCGGCGCCACAGTCTCCTATTGTGCGGCCATGCGCCTGAGTTCGGGAAGACAAGAGCCGCAATTGCTGCCGCACTTGCGCTTTTCCTGAAGGGCGGCGAGATCGAGGCCGGCTGCAAGTTCGGCGCGGATTTCGGATTCGGAAACGTCGAAGCAGTTGCAGACGATGCGGCCGCGCGCCGGACCAGCGGCGGGCGGGGTTGCCAGCGGCGCGAACAGCCATTTGCGCAGATCGGCAGTGCTGCCGCCGCGCGCGATGAGGTCGAGCAGCCAGTCGGTGGCGCGGGTTTCGTTGCACAGCAGGGCGCCGGCGAGGCGGTCGCCTTCGATCAGGGCGCGCTTGGCGATGCCGCACCGGGTGTCGTTGAAGGCCAGCATGTGGGGCGCGTCGAGGCCAGTCGCGGCGGCGAGTTCGGCCAACATGTCAGGCGACGGCACCGGGCTGCCCTCGCCACCCCAGGCACGCAGCACGACTACCGTGGAGTCGCGCCCGGCCAGGGTCAGCGTGGCGTGGTCGAAGCGCGCCAGCCATGGGTGCAGGGCGGCGTGCAGGCCACCCTCATCATCGCGTCGCATTGCCACCAGCTGCCAGCCGACGGTGAATTTTTCCACCTGCACCGCGGCGTGCTTGAGTTCGGGCTGGCGCGAAACCGGATCAGTGACCGGCAGGGTCAGGGCATTCACACCCAGACCGGACATGAATTGCCCGCCCCAGTGCATCGGCACGTAGGTCTGCGCCGGACGCAGCGTGTTTGACGCGGCCGCGCGCAGCAGCAGCGAGCCGCGCTTGCCCTTGAGCCGAACCAGATCGCCGTCGACGATGCCGCGCCGTTCCATGTCGCGCGGATGCATTTCGATGGCCGGTTCCGGGGCATGGGCGTGCAGGCGCGACACCACGCCGGTGCGGCTCATGCCGTGCCACTGGTCGCGCAGGCGGCCGGTGTTCAGATGCAGCGGATGGCGCGGGTCGGTGGCCTCGGCCAGCGGCTGGTGCTGCGTTGATGTGAAGCGGGCGCGGCCGCTGGCGGTGGGAAACACGCCGCCGGCATAGAGGCGCGGTGTGCCGAACACGGCACCGGCCCGCAGCGGCCATTGCTGCGGGCCGGATTGTTCCAGCAGGGCGTAGGAGAGGCCGCCGATATCGAGGTCGCGGCCGACGGTCGTGGCGCGGTGCTCGTTGAAAATATCCTCGGTGTTCGCATACGGAAAGAGCGTATCGCCGTATTGCGAGAGCCGACTTTCCAATCTGTGCGCGAAGTCCACCACGATGCGCCAATCGGCCCTCGCCTCGCCCGGCGCCGGCACGGCGGCATGCACGCGGCTGATGCGACGCTCCGAGTTGGTCACCGTGCCCTCCTTCTCGCCCCAGCCGGCGGCCGGCAACAGCAGGTCGGCGTGGGCCGCCGTGTCGGTGTCGGCGCTGACCTCCTGCAACACCACGAAGGGGCACTTGGCCAGTGCTTCGTGCACCCGTGTCAGGTCGGGCAGCGATTGCGCCGGATTGGTGCAGGCGATCCACAAGGCCTTGATCTCGCCGCGATGCACGGCCTCGAACAACTCCACCGCGGTGAAGCCAGGCTTTGCGGGTACGTCCGCCACGCCCCACAGGCGAGCCACTTCGGCACGGTGTTCCGGGTTGGCCAGGTCGCGGTGCGCCGAGAGCAGATTGGCCAGGCCGCCGACCTCGCGCCCGCCCATGGCATTGGGCTGGCCGGTAAGCGAGAAGGGGCCGCAGCCGGGCTTGCCGATCTTGCCGGTGGCCAGGTGCAGATGGATGATCGCGGCGTTGTTGTCGGTGCCGTGGCTGGACTGGTTGAGGCCCTGGCAGTACAAGGACAGCGCCGCCGGCGCCTGGCCGAACCAGCGCGCGGCGGTGACGATGTCCTCCGCTTTCACACCGCAGATGTCGGCCGCCAGGGCCGGCGTGTAGTCGCGCACCAGGGCCTTCAGCGCATCGAAACCTTCGGTGTGGGCGCGAACGTAGTCGAGGTCGGCCAGGTCTTCCCACAGCAGCACGTGCAGCATCGCGTTGTAGAGCGCGATGTCGGTGCCGGGCAGGATGGCCAGGTGCAGGTCGGCGGCTTCGGCCGTGTCGGTACGACGCGGATCGACCACGATCAGCTTCATCTCTGGTCTTGCCGCGCGGGCGTCCTCGATACGTCGGAACAGCACGGGATGCGCCCAGGCGGTATTGGAGCCGGCGATCAGCAGGCAGTCGGCGTGATCGATGTCTTCATACGAACACGGCGGCGCGTCGGCCCCCAGCGTGGCCTTGTAGCCGGCCACCGCCGAGCTCATGCACAGGCGCGAATTGGTGTCGACGTTGTTGGTGCCGATCAGTCCCTTCGCCAGCTTGTTGAAGACGTAGTAGTCCTCGGTCAGCAACTGGCCGCTGATGTAGAAGGCGACGCTGTCCGGGCCGTGCTCGCTGATGGCACGGGCGAATTTCTCCGCAGCATGGTCGAGCGCGGCGTCCCAGCTCACGCGTTTGCGCGCGGCGGTCTTGTCGCTCCGCAGTTGCGGATGCATGAGGCGCTGCGCCATCACCTGCGGCGTCATGCCCAGGTGCAGCGTGCCGCCCTTGGTGCACAGGCGGCCGAAGTTCGCCGGATGGTCCGGGTCGCCGCGCACGCCAGTGATCTGCGTCGCGTCGTGTTCGATGATCACACCACAGCCGACGCCGCAATAGGGGCAGGTGCTTCGCGTTTCCATGATCTGAAAGTCGGCGCTGGTGATACGGCGATTATGTCAGTTGCAGCCACACCGCGCCGCCGTCAAGCTTCACCTCGAAGCGACGCGCGCAGCCCTTGTCCGGCGCCACCGCCTCCCCATCCTTGAGGCCGATCTTGATTCCATGCAGCGGACAGGTCACCGTCTCGCCATGGACGATGCCCTGCGACAACGGGCCGCCCTTGTGCGGGCACTTGTCGTGCAGGCCGAAGACCTGGTCGTCCGCGGTGCGGAAGATCGCGATGTCGCCCTGCGACGAAGCGACGACGCGGCTGCCTTGCAGCGCGATCTCGTCGAGCGCACACACCTTGATCCAGCCTTTCATGACAGCACCTCGGCAGCCAGTTCCTTGATCTGGATGACTTCGTACTCGCGCCGCACGGCGGGCTTGGCCACCGCCGCCTGCCATGGGTCTTCGTAGTCCTGCAGGGCGAACAGGAGACGTTCGTAAAGATCCTTGCGCTTCACCGGATCATTCACCACCGCCGCCTTGACATGATCGAGTCCGGCGCGGGCGACGTAATGACAGGTGCGTTCGAGGTAGAAGCCTTCCTCGCGATAAAGCTGGAGGAAGGCGCCCGAGTACTCCATGACCTCCTCGTCCGACTTCACCTTGCAGAGGAATTGCGCCACCTCGGTCTTGATGCCGCCGTTGCCGGCGACATACAGCTCGTAACCCGAATCCACGCCGATCACGCCGATGTCCTTGATGCCGGCCTCGGCGCAGTTGCGCGGACAACCCGAGACCGCGAGCTTGACCTTGTGCGGGCTCCACATGCCGAACAGCATCCGCTCCAGCTTGACGCCCATCGCCATCGAGCGCTGCGTGCCGAAGCGGCAGTGCTCGGCGCCGACGCATGTCTTCACGGTGCGGATGCTCTTGCCGTAGGCGTGACCGGAGACCATGCCCGCGGCACCGAGGTCGGCCCAGACCTTGGGCAGGTCTTCCTTCTTGATGCCGAGCAGGTCGACCCGCGCGCCGCCGGTCATTTTCACCGTCGGCACTTTGTATTTCTCCGCCACGTCGGCAATCGCGCGCAATTCGGCCGGTGTCGTCAGCCCGCCCCACATGCGCGGCACCACCGAATAGGTGCCGTCCTTCTGGATGTTGGCGTGGGCGCGTTCGTTGATGAAGCGCGACTGCGGATCGTCCTTCGCTTCGCCCGGCCAGGTCGAGATCAGGTAGTAATTCAGCGCCGGGCGGCAGGACGGGCAGCCGTTGGGCGTCTTCCACTCCATGTAGCGCATTGCTTCCGGAATGGCGATCAGGTGCCGCTCGCGGATGGTCTGGCGTACCACGCCGTGCGAATGATCGGTGCAGCCGCACAGCGGCTTGTCCTTCGATTCCGAGGGCGTGTAGGCACCGCCGATGGTCGAGGCGAGGATCTGCTCGACCAGGCCGGTGCAGGAACCGCAGGAGCTGGACGCCTTGGTGTGCTTGCGCACATCCTCCAGCGTAAACAAGCCCTGGCTCTTGATCGCCTTGACGATGTCGCCCTTGCAGACCCCGTTGCAACCGCAAACCTGGGCGTCGTCGGCCATCGTGGCCGCCTTCGACACGCCGGCATGGCCGACGTCGCCGACATGGTTCTGGCCGAACATCAGGTGGTCGCGAATCTGGTGAATGTTCTGGCCTTCCTTGACCATCTGGAAATACCAGGCGCCGTCGGCCGTGTCGCCGTAGAGCACGGCGCCGACCAGGATGTCGTTCTTCACCACCAGCTTCTTGTACACGCCGCCCGAGGGATCGTTGAGTACGATCTCGTCAGTCCCCGCGCCACCCATGAAGTTGCCGGCGGAAAACAGGTCGATGCCGGTGACCTTGAGCTTGGTCGAGGTCACCGAGCCGGTGTAGCGCGCGATGCCGAAGTTCGCCAGATGGTTGGCGCAGACCTTGGCCTGCTCGAACAGCGGCGCCACCAGCCCATAGGCTATGCCGCGATGGGCGACGCATTCGCCGACGGCATAGATGCGCGGATCGTAGGTCTGCATGGTGTCGTTCACCACGATGCCGCGATTGCAATGGATCCGCGCCGATTCGGCCAGCGCCGTGTTGGGGCGGATGCCGGCCGCCATCACCACCAAGTCGGCGGGACTTTCGAGGCCGTCCTTGAAGCGCAGTGCGGCGACGCGGCCTGCGTTCGTGTCCCCTGCACCGCCGATCAAGGCCTCGGTCTGCTTCTCCAGCAGGAACTTTAGGCCGCGCGCTTCGAGCGAAGTCTTCAGCATGTCGGCAGCGGCCTTGTCCAACTGGCGCTCCATCAGCCAGGGCATCAGGTGCACCACGGTGACGTCCATGCCGCGCAGCTTGAGGCCGTTGGCTGCCTCCAGCCCGAGCAGGCCGCCGCCGATCACCACCGCATGCTTGTGCGTGGCGGCGGTGGCGATCATTTCGTCGGTGTCCTTGATGTCGCGATAGCTGATCACGCCGGCATACCAGCCCAGCGGATTGAGGATGATGTCCTGTATCGTCATCTCGCCCGCCAGCACCGGCGAGAGCAGGATGCGGTTGTAGTTGGGGTGAGGCTCGGCGCCGAACACCGTGATGTCGTAGAGGTCGGGCGCGAGCTTGAGCAACTCCTCCACGGCGCGAATGCCGGCCATGCCGTTGCCGACTACGACCAATTTTTGCTTTCTCATGGCTAGGCAGCCTTTTTCAATTGCTTGCGGTAGAGGAACTCGAACACCGCGGCGCGGTAGTCGGCGAAGCGCGTGTCCTGCGCCAGTTCGAGACGGTCACGCGGGCGCGGCAGCTCGACCTTCACGATCTCGCCGATGGTGGCGGCCGGACCGTTGGTCATCATCACGATGCGGTCGGACAGCAGCACTGCCCAGCACGCCGTTGAGTTCGTCCTGCAACGCGGCGCGGGTCAGCGCGTCAAGGGCGCCGAAGGGCTCGTCCATCAGCAGGATCCTGGGTTCCATGGCGAAGGCGCGAGCGATGCCGATACGCTGCTTCATGCCGCCGGAGATCTCGTGCGGGTACTTGCCGCTGGCGTGGTCCATGTGCACCATCGCCAGCGCCGCATCGACCCTCGCCTTCAGTTTCAGCCGGCCCTCCTTGCGGCCGAACACCTGCTCGACACCGAGCATCACGTTCTCGAAGCAGGTCATCCAGGGCAGCAGGCTGTGGTTCTGGAACACCACCGCGCGCTCCGGGCCGGGACCGGGAATCTCGCGCCCTTCGCAGAGCAGCACCCCGGTGCTGGGCAGCGTCAGCCCGGCAATCAGGTTGAGCAGTGTGCTCTTGCCGCAACCCGAGTGGCCGATCAGTGACACCACCTCGCCTTCGCGGATGTCGAGGTCGATGTCGCGCAGCGCGGTGAATTTTCCGCTCTTGGTGTTGAAGGTCTGTCCGACTTTTTCGATCTTGACCAGTGGCTTGTCCATGGCGGTCTCCGTTCAGCGTGATTCGTAGGTGAAGCGTTTGGCCAGCAACAGCAGCAGGGTCTCCAGCACCAGGCCGACGATGCCGATGACGAAGATGGCGATCACGATGTGCTCGACCTTGAGGTTGTTCCACTCGTCCCAGACCCAGAAGCCGATGCCGACGCCGCCGGTGAGCATTTCCGCGGCGACGATGACCAGCCACGCGGTGCCGATCGATAGCCGGATGCCGGTCAGCATGTAGGGCAGCACGGCGGGGAACAGTATCCGCGTCATCACCTTGGCTTCGGACAGGCCGAGCACGCGCGCGACGTTGAGGTAGTCCTGCGGCACGCGCTGCACGCCCTGCGCGGTGTTGAGGATCATGGGCCAGATCGAGCAGATGAAAATGGTCCAGGTCGCCGCCGGGTCGGCCTTCTGGAACACCAGCAGGCCGATCGGCAGCCAGGCCAGCGGCGAAACCGGACGCAGCAGGCTGATGATGGGCTCGAACATGCGGCTCATGAAGACGAAACGGCCGAGCAGGAAGCCCATCGGAATGCCGATTGCCGCGGCAAAGCCGAAACCGATGCCGACACGCTTCAGTGACGAGAGCACGTTCCAGCCTATGCCCTGGTCGTTCGGCCCGTTCTGGTAGAAGGGATCGGCGAACAGCTTGAGCGCGGCGGCCCAGGTCTTGTCCGGCCCCGGGATGTTGCCCGACTTGATCGCCACCAAAGCCCAGATGCCGAGCATCAGGGCGATGCCGAACAGGGGTGGAATGATCACTTTCGCCAGGTCGCGAAATCGATCATTGCGAGGCCCGCCCTCCCCCAGCCCCTCCCGCACGGGAGGGGTGACAGCTTGCTCGCTTGGGCTCTGCCCGCCTGGGATTCCCCTTTGGGGGCAGGCGTCGATTGTCACGGGGCGCTCCGTAGCTACTGCGACGGGCTGTTTGGGCGCGGGCTCCGCCTTTGCCGGCGCTTCGACCAGTTTCAATGCCAGGGCACTCATGTCATTCTCCTTTTCCATTCCGGACAATCGATCAGGCACGGACCTTGAAGGACGCCGCGTACTTCTTCGGATCCTTGCCGTCCCACACCACGCCGTCGATCAGCTTGTGCGAACGCATGTCGCTCTTCGGCAGCGCGAC
>JAIOPW010000298.1 GCA_021413665.1 Rhodocyclales bacterium
CGCCCTGCTGCCCAGGGACCCAAACGACGAGCGCAACCTGTTCCTCGAAATCCGCGCTGGCACGGGTGGCGACGAGTCGGCCCTGTTCGCCGCCGACCTGTTCCGCATGTACACCCGCTATGCCGAGCGGCAACGCTGGAAAGTGGAGCTTGTCTCGCGCAGCGAATCCGACCTCGGCGGCTTCCGCGAGATCATCGCCCGCATCGAGGGCAACGGGGCCTACTCGAAACTCAAGTTCGAATCCGGCGGCCATCGCGTGCAGCGCGTCCCGGTAACCGAAACCCAGGGCCGCATCCACACCTCGGCCTGCACCGTCGCCGTGATGCCCGAAGCCGACGAACTGGTCGACATCGACATCAACCCCTCCGACCTGCGCATCGACACCTTTCGCGCCTCGGGGGCCGGCGGCCAGCACATCAACAAGACCGATTCGGCGGTGCGCATCACCCACATTCCGACCGGGATCGTCGTCGAGTGCCAGGACGACCGCTCGCAGCATCGCAACAAGGCGCAGGCGATGTCGGTACTGGCGGCGCGCATCAACGACGCCAAGCAACGCCAGCAGCAACAGCAGATCGCCTCGCAGCGCAAGAGCCTGATCGGCTCGGGCGACCGCTCCGAGCGCATTCGCACCTACAATTTCCCGCAGGGGCGGATTACCGACCACCGCATCAACCTGACGCTGTACAAGATTGATACGGTCATGGACGGCGATCTCGACGAACTCGTCGGTGCCCTCACCGCCGAGCATCAGGCCGAACTGCTCGCAGCGCTTGCCGAATGACCACCGTCGGGGCGGCGCTGGCCGCGGCGCGCACCAAACTGCCTGCAAGCGAAGCGCGTCGGCTGCTGGGGCATGTGCTGGCCCGTCCGACCGCCTGGCTGATTGCGCATGATGACGAGATTCTCGGCGAAGACGCGCTGCTCGCTTTCGCATCGCTGGTTGCGCGGCGAGCGGGAGGCGAGCCGGCGGCCTATCTGGTCGGGCGGCGCGAGTTTTTCGGGCGCGAGTTTGAGGTGTCGCCCGCAGTGCTCATTCCACGCCCCGAGACTGAACTCCTGGTCGAACTCGGGATCGCGAAAGTCGGCGCTGACAGTGCGGCGACGATCCTGGATTTGGGTACAGGCAGTGGCTGCATCGCGATAACGCTGGCACTGGAAATGCCGCTGGCGCGGGTAACGGCCGTGGACGCATCCGAGCCAGCCCTTCGGGTTGCGCGCGACAACGCCGAAAAGCACGTTGCTTCGCTGCGACTGCTGCAAAGCGACTGGTTCGGCGCGCTGTCCGGGGAGCGCTTCGACCTGATCGTCGCCAATCCGCCCTACATTGCCGACGCCGACCCGCACTTGGCTGCCGGCGACCTGCGTCACGAACCGCAATCGGCGCTATCGAGCGGCGCCGATGGGCTGGAGGCGATTCGCCGCATCGTTGCCGACGCGCCGGAGCATCTGAACGCGGGCGGACAACTCCTGCTGGAGCACGGCTACGATCAGGCCGCCACGGTGCGCGAACTGCTGGAGGCGGCCGGACTGTTCGGCATCGAACAGCATCGCGACCTTGCGGGCATCGCCAGAGTCAGTGGCGGACGGATCCGGTAAACGAAAAGCGGCCCGGGAAACCCGGGCCGCTTTTCGTGTTGTCCGCGGCTGCGGCCAGGGACGGTATCCTGGCAACAAAGCACTACCTGTCAGCGCAGCCCGGCGATGTAGTCGGATACCGCCTTGATCTCGGCATCGGTCATCTTGAGTGCGACCATCCGCATCATCTTGTTCGGGTCGTTGGCACGACCGCCGTCGCGGAAGCTCTTCAACTGGGCTTCGAGATACTCCGGGAATTGCCCACCGATGCGCGGGTATTGCGAAGGAATCCCGGCACCCGTCGGCCCATGGCAGCCTGCGCATGCCGGCAGGCCCTTGGCCTGATCGCCACCGCGGAACAGTTTCTGTCCAAGCTCGACGGTCTCGCGATTCTTCGCCGTTTCACCCTTCTGGGTTTGGGTCGAAAAGAACGCTGCCAGGTCGCGCATCTGGCCTTCGTCGTAAGCTGCGATCATGCCGTTCATGATGGCATTCACGCGCTCGGGCGGCTTGCCGTTGGCGGCCTTGAAGTTCGTCATCTGCCGCAGCAGGTATTCGGGATGTTGCCCTGCCAGTTTTGGGTTGGCGGCCAGCGGGCTGTTACCATCCGGGCCATGACAGGCAGCGCATACGGTGGAGGCGATGACTTGGCCGCGCGCCGCATCGCCCTTGGGGGCGGCCTTGGCGGCGTCGGCTGCGTGGGCGCCGAATACAGTCATCGCGCACAGCAGGGTAAGCAGGCAACTGAGCGGGGAACGCTTCATGGACAAAAACTCCTCGGAAACTCCGGGATTCGGAAATTGTAAACCTGATATTCTATCCCAGCCCGCCTGATTTCCCCACGTCAGCCCGTCATGGCGACGTGTCTCAAACTACACTCCCATGTC
>JAIOPW010000299.1 GCA_021413665.1 Rhodocyclales bacterium
CGCCGGCGCCGACTCTTGCCAGCGGCTTTCCCCGCCTCGATGCCGAACTGCCCGGCGGCGGCTGGCCGCGCGGTGCATTGACCGAACTGCTGCCGGAAGGCGAGGGCATCGGTGAACTCGACCTCTTGCTGCCGGCGCTGGCCGCATTGACCGCCGCCGGGCAGACCGTGGTGCTGGTAGCGCCGCCGCATGCGGCCCATGCTCCGGCCTGGGCCGCCGCCGGCATCAGGCTCGATCGCCTGCGCCTGGTGTTTCCGCGCCGGCCGCGCGACGCCCTCTGGGCCGGTGTCGAAGCCCTGCGCTGCGGCGGCGTCGCCGCCACGCTGCTGTGGCTCGATCCCCTGTTCCGCGGGCAACTCCCGGCCAACAGCCTGCGCCGCCTGCAGGTGGCGGCCGGCGAGGGCGGCGGCGGGGCCTTCTGCTTCCGTCCCGCGCGGCTCGCGGCCGAAGCCTCGCCCGCGCCCCTGCGCCTGCAGTTGCAGGCGGCGGGCCGGCAATTGCGCGTGCAGGTCCTGAAGCGACGCGGGCCGCCGGCGCGGCAGGCCATCCTGCTCGACATTGCGCGTCCCGCGAGTTTGGCGCAGGGCTTTCCCCATGTTGTGGCTGGCGCTGCATTGCCCGACACGGCCGGCAGCCGACGACGCAGCCGCGTCCTCGCCTGACGGCGGCCCAAGCGGCGACGGCTTTCCCACCCATGCCCTAGCCTGCTGGGCCGGGCGCTTCACGTCGCAGGTCAATCTCGTGCCGGCCGCGCTGCGCCTCGAAATCGCCGGCAGCCTGCGCCTGTTCGGCGGCCTGCCGGCCGTGCTGCGGCTGGTGCGCGAGGATCTCGCCGCGCTGGAGATCGATGCGCAACTGGCGGTGGCGGCCACGCCGCTGGCCGCGTTGTGGCTGGCGCGGGCCGGCACCAGTGACGCCAATGCGGCCGTTTGCACCGACCTGCCGGCCACGCGCGCCGCCCTGGCGGCGGTACCGCTGGCCGCGCTGGAACTGCCGCCACCCCTGGCGCGGCGCATCGAAGGTTTCGGCCTGCGCCGCCTCGGCGACCTGCTGGCGCTGCCGCGCGCCAGCCTCGGCGCGCGCCTCGGCAAGCCCTTCCTGGTCGACCTGGCGCGCGCCATGGGCGAGGTGGCCGATCCGCAAGTGTTTTTCGTCTTTCCCGAGCGCTTCGAGCAGGGCCTGGAACTGCCTGCCCCGGTCGAGGCCGCGCCGGTGCTGCTGTTCGCCGCGCGGCGCCTGGTTGCGGCACTGGCCGGCTGGCTGGCGGCGAGGAATGCCGCGGTGCGCGAAATCGAGTGGCGGATCGACCATGGCCACGGCGCGGCCACCTCGTTGCCGCTGGCCTTCAGCGCTCCGGTGCATCAGGCCCTGCGCATCGAGCGTGTGCTCAAGGAAAGGCTGGATGCGCTGTCGCTGTCGGCGCCGGCACTGGCCCTGCACCTTTCCGTCCGCGAAATCGCCCCGCGCGATGCACGCAGCCATGTCCTGTTCGATGGTGCCGGGCAAAGGCATGAAGCGCTGGTCGACCTGATGGATCGCCTGGTCGCTCGCCTCGGGCCGCAGGCCGTGCGGAGCCTGGCCTGCCATGCCGACCATCGTCCGGAACTGGCGAGCCGCGCCGATCCCGGAAAAGCGGCTCGCGATAAACCGGCGCTTGTCACGCCGCCGCGCCCGCTGTGGCTGGTCGATCCGCCCGAGGCCCTGTGCGAAGTGCATGGCCGCCCGCAACGGGCCGGACCGCTGGCGCTGCTCGCCGGCCCGGAGCGCATCGAGTCCGGCTGGTGTGATGGCGGCGATGCCCGCCGCGACTACTTCATCGCGACCGACAGCAAAGGCCGCTGGCTATGGATTTTCCGCGACCCGCGACCGCCCGGCGGCTGGTTTTTGCATGGCTGGTTCGCCTGAAGCGGCGCGGCTAGGGCGCGGGCTTCTGCGCGATCAGCGTGATGAAGGACTTGAGGCTCCGGTTCGGCGCGTCGAAATCGCGGAATTCGGAATGGAGGATGTTCCAGCCGGCGAAGCGCCTGGCCATCTCCTCGCGTGGGAAAAGGCAGTAGCTATCCGGCTGCAGTATGTCGAGGTAGGTCGTACCCTCGATGAACACATTGATCGCCGCGATGCCTCCCGGGCGCACGCGACCCTGCAGCATCGCAAGGACACGCAAGGCTGTCGGACAGTCGAAGAACATCAGCAGGCCGATCGACACTACGCAATCGAATTCCCCGTCGATTTCATGGCTGCGCAGGTCGGCTTCGATCGCTTCGATCGGTAGCGCGGTGTCGAGTGCGCGCTGTCGCAGGTGTTCAATGGCCGATCGGCTGGCATCGAGAGCAACCACGGAGCAGCCACGCCGGGCGGCCTCGATCGCCAGGTTGCCGAGGCCACAGCCGAAGTCGAGCACGCGTCCCTTCAGGTAGGGCAGGGCCAGCAACTCGAAGGGATTGAGTTGGAAGTCCCGGCTCTGCACCTGCTGCCGGAACTGGT
>JAIOPW010000300.1 GCA_021413665.1 Rhodocyclales bacterium
TTGCTGTTCCAGATTTCCAGCAGGGCAAGCAGGCCGGGCAGGTTCTCCGCCGGTGGCGCGGAGAAGAAGTGCTCGTCCATGGCATGCGCGCCCGCCAGCAAACGGCTGAAGTTGTCGAAGCCGACCGCCAGCGCCAGTGGCCGGCCGATCACCGACCACAGCGAATAACGTCCACCGACCCAGTCCCAGAAGGCGAAGGCATTGGCCGGATCGATGCCGAAGCGGGCCACTTCGGCGAGGTTGGTCGACACGGCGACGAAATGCCTCGCCACCGCCGCTTCGCCCAGCGCCTCGACCAGCCAGTGACGTGCCGACGCTGCGTTCTGCATGGTTTCCTGGGTGGTGAAGGTCTTGCTGGCGATGATGAACAGGGTGGTGCGCGGTTGCAATCCGGCCAGCACGGTGGCGAGGTCGGCGCCGTCGAGGTTGGCGACGTAATGCACCTTGAGCTCGGGGTGGTGGAAGGCGGCCAGCGCCTGGGTCGCCATGCGCGGGCCGAGGTCGGAGCCGCCGATGCCGATGTTGACGATGTCGCCGATCGGCTCGCCGGTGGCGCCGCGCCAGTGGCGGCCGTGTATCGCGGCGCAAAAGGCGCGCATCCTTTCCAGCTCGGCGTGCACCGCGGGCATGACGTCATGCCCCTCATGCAATATCGGCCCTTTGCCGGCGGGATGGCGCAGGGCAATGTGCAGCGCGGCGCGCCCTTCGCTCTGGTTGATGGCTTCGCCGGCACGCATGCGCGCGATCCAGCCCGGAACGTCGGCGGCCAGCCACAGCCCATGCAGCAGGTTCATGGTATCGACGTCGAGGCGCTGCTTGGAGTAGTCCAGCAGCCAGTCGTTCCAGGTTACGGACAGGCGCGCAAAGCGCCGCGGATCGGCGGCAAACATGTCGCGCAGTCGCAGGCCATGCGTGGCAGCGGCCGCACGCGCCAGCGACGTCCAGACGGTGACAACGGCAGGTTTCATCGCCTTGCCCTAGAGCCAGATCATCATGCCCATCTCGAAGGGATGGGTCAGCAGCTCGTGGGTCGGGAACACCCTGAAGCGGTACTCCATCTTGCCGCACTGGTCGGGCGTCAGCTCACGGACGAAAATGTGTTCACCATTCTCCAGCGCGCGCTCATGGTGCAACACATAGCGCCGCGCACGGTCCGAAGTCGGTTCGCCGGGACGGGTGAACACCAGTTCCACGGTCAGGTCGTTGGCGGTCAGGCCGTCGAGCTGGACCGCGACCTCGAAACGCAGGGTCTGCCCGTAGCGGATGCGCGGCACGGGCCGGTCGAGGCGGCGCAAGCCGATGCGGGGCCAGGCGGCGCGTATCCGCGCCTTCCATTCGGCGACATGGCGCGCTCCGGAAAAACCATCGCCGGCATACCTGCGCCACTGCTCCGCGGCCGGCGAATAGAAGTCCTCGGCATAGTCGGTCAGCATGCGCTGCATGTTGAAGCGGGGCATGATGGATGCGATCGACTGCTTGGCCATCGCCACCCATTCCGGTGAATAGCCGAGCGACGTGCTGCGGTAGTACATCGGAATGACGCTGTCCTGGAGCAGCTCGTACAGGGTGCGCGCCTCGTCCTGGTCGCGCTGCGCGGGATCGAGGCCGTCGGCCGCCGGCTTGATCGCCCATCCGTTCTTGCCGTCGTAGCCCTCGCCCCACCAGCCGTCGAGCACCGACAGGTTGATGGCGCCGTTGATTGCCGCCTTCATGCCCGAGGTACCCGAGGCTTCCAGCGGATAGATCGGATTGTTGAGCCAGACGTCGACGCCGGCCACCATGCGCCGCGCCAGGTGCAGGTCGTAGCCTTCGACCAGCAGTATGCGGCCCTCGAAATCGCGTTGATGCGAGAGTTCGGCGATCTGGCGGATAAGCTGCCGCCCCGGTTCGTCGGCCGG
>JAIOPW010000290.1 GCA_021413665.1 Rhodocyclales bacterium
TCCAGGTCAACCTGGTCGGCGGCAAGTTGCGCCATCGGCAGAGCCACGAGATTGCCGTGTCGGTGCGCGACCGGGTGGTAGCCGTGGCGAAGAAGCACGGTGGCAATGTCAAGGTGGTCGAGGTACCGCCCGGGCCGCCGGTAATGTCGCCGATCGTCGCCGAAATCTACGGCCCCGACTACGCCGGGCAGATTGCCGTGGCGAAGCAGGTTCGCGCGGCGTTCGAGAGCACGCCCGACATCATCGGCGTCGACGATACGGTGGATGAAGATGCCGAAAAGCTGGTGCTGCGCGTGGCCCAGGCCAAGGCCGCCCTGCTGGGGGTGGCGCAGAGGGACATCGTCGAGGTGGTGCGCATGGGACTTTCCGGCGAGGACGTGACGCCGGTGCACGACGGCGATGCCAAGTACGAAATTCCGGTGCGCATCGTGCTGCCCGCCGAACGCCAGAACAGCATCGACCAGTTGCTGAAGCTCAAGGTACGCAGTCGCGACGGACAGATGGTGCCTGTTTCCGAAGTGGTCGAGATCAAGCACACGCTGCGCGAGAAGGTGATCTATCACAAGGACCTGCTGCCGGTTGTTTTCGTCACCGGCGACATGGGCGGCAAGCTCGACTCGCCCTTGTACGGCATGTTCGACATCCGCAACAAGCTGGCGGACATGAAATTGCCTCAGGGTGGCACGCTCGGCGAATACTTCTTCAAGCAGCCGAAGGACCCCTACGCCCAATACTCGCTAAAGTGGGATGGCGAATGGCAGGTGACTTACGAGACCTTCCGCGACATGGGCGCCGCCTACGCCGTCGGCCTGATCCTGATCTACCTGCTGGTGGTAGCGCAGTTCAAGAGCTATCTCGTGCCGCTGATCATCATGGCGCCGATCCCGCTCACCATCATCGGCGTCATGCCCGGTCATGCCCTGTTCGGTGCGCAGTATACGGCGACCTCGATGATCGGCATGATCGCCCTGGCCGGCATCATCGTGCGCAATTCGATCCTGCTGGTCGATTTCATCAACGAACAGGTTACTGGTGGCATGGACTTCGCGGAAGCGGTGATCCAGGCCGCTGCGATCCGCGCCAAGCCGATCGTGCTGACCGGGCTGGCCGCCATGCTCGGTGCGCTCTTCATCGTCGACGACCCGATCTTCGCCGGCCTCGCCCTGTCGCTGATCTTCGGTATTTTCGTGTCCACGGTGTTGACGCTGGTGGTGATCCCGGTGCTGTACTTCGCGGCAATGAAGAACCGGATCAAACAGGCATGACCCCTTTTCTTTCACAGGAGTATTTCGCATGACCGTCAATCAGTTCGTTCGCATCATCGCCGGATTCTTCATCATGACCTCGCTCGTGCTGGCGCACGTCATGGGCCAGGTCGACATGAGCAAGCTCTCGTGGCTGTGGTTCACCGCTTTTGTCG
>JAIOPW010000291.1 GCA_021413665.1 Rhodocyclales bacterium
TGCCTTCCTGCAGGTAGCCGATCGCGGCATTGACGAGGACCACGCCGAAGATCACCGAGCTGTCGACCCACTCGCCGAGGCCGGCGGTGACGAGGCCGGCGCCGATCAGCACCAGCACCAGGGGTTCCTTCAACTGGCTGAGGAAACGCGCCAGCGCGCTGCGCCCGGGCTGCTCGCGCAGGCGGTTGGGGCCGTGCCGCGCCAGGCGCGCGGCGGCTTCCTCTTCGGTCAGCCCGTGTTCCGCGTGGACTTCGTGGCGCGCCAGTGCGTCGACGGCGGACAGCGCGTGCCAGTATTCGGCCTGCGGCGGGGAGGACGGTGGTTCGCTCATGCGCCGATTATGCATTGAAGTCCCCGGCCGTCCGCGCCGGAGGCGACCTCAGGCCGTGTCGTCGGCAAGCGCCGGCAGGCGCAGGTGCAGGACGAGCCCGCGCCCGGCCGGCGCCGGGGCCATTTCCATTCGGCCGCCATGCAATTCGGCGATGCGCCCGACGATGGACAGGCCGAGTCCGCTGCCGTGGGAGTCGGCGCCGGCGCCACGGCGAAAACGCTGCCGTACGGCATTGAATTCCGTCGCCGGGATGCCCTTGCCGTCGTCGCGGATGCTGAGGATGGCCTCCTTGCCTTGCCGCACGATGCCGATTTCAATCTGCGTTGCCGAGCCATGGCGCAAGGCGTTGTCCACCAGGTTGCGCAACATCGACTGCAAGAGGGCGGCATCGCCCCTGACTCGCGCATCGCCGTCGGCCAGTACCAGTTCGCAGCCGCGCGCGATGGCGTCGCCGGCGGCGTCGGCGAGCGCCGCCTCGGCCAGCGGCCGCAACGCGAGTTCGGTCATGGCCTGGCCGGTGCCGGCGTCCAGTCGCGCCAGGGTCAGCAGCTGGGTGAGGAGGTGCGTGGCGCGATCGCAACCGACCAGGATCTGGTTCAGCGCGTGCAGTCGTTCGGCGCTGTCGGTGGCGGCGAGCGCCACCTGGGCCTGGGCCTTGAGCGCCGCCAGCGGCGTGCGCAGCTCGTGCGAGGCGTCGGCGGTGAAACGCCGCTCGTTTTCCAGCGCGCGGCCGATGCCGGCGAACAGATCGTTGAGGCGCTCGATCAGCGGCACGATCTCGCGCGGCGTGTCGGTGCTGTCGATCGGCGTCAGGCGGTCCGGCGCGCGCGCGGCGATGTCGTCGCCCAGGCGTCTTAGCGGACGCAGCGAGAAGCCGACCGCGACCACCAGCACCAGTGCCAGCCCCGGCAGTGCAATCAGGGTTGGCATCAGCAGGTGCCTGGCGATTTCGCCGGCGAGTTCGGCGCGCTCCTTCTGCATGTGGCTGGCCGTCGCCGGCGGGTGGTTGAGCAATTCCTCGATCTCGTGCAGCGCCGAGCGCCAGGTGAAAACAGCCGTGAGCAGCCAGACCACGGCCACCGCGGCGGTGGTAAGCAGGACCAGGCGCAGGCGTAGTGAGGAGGTGCGGCTCATGTGACGGAATCCCTGGCAATGACGTAGCCGATGCCGCGCAGGGTGCGGATCGCTTCGGCATCGAGCTTGCGCCGCAGGTGGTGGATGTAGACCTCGACGGTATTGCTGCCGATCTCGTCACCCCAGGCGTACAGGTGCTGTTCCAGTTGCGCACGCGAAAGAGCCCTGCCGGGTTGCTGCATCAGGGCCTGCAGCAGCGCATATTCCTTGGACGAGAGTTCGACCGGCTTGCCGCGATATTCCACAATCCGGCTCGCCGGGTCGAGGGTGATGCCGGATGCCGCGAGGACCGGGGCCGGCCGGCCGCCGGCACGACGCAGCAGCGCGCGCAGGCGGGCATTGAGTTCGCCGAGGTCGAAGGGCTTGACCAGGTAGTCGTCGGCGCCGGCATCGAGTCCGCGAATGCGATCCTCCACCGTGTCGCGCGCGGTGAGGATCAGCACCGGCAGCGCCCGCTTCCTTGCACGCAGGTTGCGCAGCACGTCGAGACCGTCCTTGCGCGGCAGGCCGAGGTCGAGCACCACGGCGGCGTACTCCTCCGTCGCCAGCGCGGTTTCGGCGCTGACGCCGTCGCGCGTCCAGTCGACGGCATGGCCGGCCTGTTTCAGGCCGGCCTGCAGTGCGTCGCCCAGCAGGGCGTCATCTTCAACCAGCAGGATTCTCATGGGTGGTGGATCGCATCTTCTTCCAGCCGGTAATCATGGCGAGGACCAGATTCTCCCCGTGCAGCCAACTACTGACAATGACGCCGGCAATGTGGATGGCGACGACCGCCATCATGCCATTGGATGAAACCTCGTGGAGTTCCTCCATGAAGTGGCCGCCAATCTCGTTGTAGGTGGCCCAGCCGCTGGCGGCGGCGATGACGCCGAAAGCAAGCAGGAGGAAGATCGCTACCGCGCCGGCGGGATTGTGGCCGACGTAGTGCTGCGGCCGCCTGGCGAGCAGTGACTTCAGGTAATCGATGAGCTTGCCCGGCGCCGGCAGGAAATCGGCAAAACGGGAATGCGCGCCGCCGACGAAGCCCCACAACAGGCGGAAGGCGATCAGTCCGGCCAGCGCATAGCCGGCGACCACATGGATGTCGCGCAGCTTCTCGGATTCGGAGGTGATGAAGGCGGTGGCGAAGCTGGCGACCAGCGACCAGTGGAAGACGCGTGTCGGCAGGTCCCAGACGCGGACGGCAGTGGTTTCGGAGTTCATGAAGGGCCTCATTTGGGAATGGTGATGGAACGTTCGCTGTAGTCACCGGCTGCCGCCTGCGTATGGCAGGCGCCGCAGTTGGCGGGGCTCTTGATCGAGGCGCGCTTCCAGGTCGCGGCATCGACCTTGCGGTGCTTCTTTTCAAAGCGCGCGGTCTCGGTAATGCGCAGCAGCGGATTGCCCCTGGCATCCACGGTGCGGCCCGTCTTGCGGCCGCCCGAGTTCTGCGCCAGGAAGTCGGCGATGGCGGCACGGCGCTTGTCATCGATCGAGGCGTCGGTACCGAAATGGGTGGCCAGCCCGTTCATCATGTGCAGCCAGGAGTGGGCATCCAGCATCTGGGGCGGATAGGCAATGTGGCAGGAGGTACATTCCTCCTCGAAGGCGGCGTTCTTCGGCAGGCTGTAGTTATCGGCCAGGGCCGGCAGGGCCAGCGCGGCGAGCAGGACGGGCAGGGCGATGCGAAGTTTCATGGCGGTCTCTCCTTTACTTGAGGGCCAGCAGCCAGGCCATTACATCGGCCTTTTCCTGGGGGCTGCAAACGCGGTTGAGGGTGTCGTTGCAGTTGCGACGGAACCACTTATCCACCTTGGCGGC
Organism: Rhodocyclales bacterium; assembly: GCA_021413665.1. Lineage (GTDB taxonomy): Bacteria > Pseudomonadota > Gammaproteobacteria > Burkholderiales > Rhodocyclaceae > Sulfuritalea. The sequence continues at coordinate 3,266 of JAIOPW010000291.1, forward strand.
ATCGGTGAAGCGTTCGGCGTTGGCCGCCGGCGCCAGCGGGGTGATGGCCTTGTCGGTCCTGGCATGCCGTCCGGGCTGGGTCGGCTTCTCGGTGTGGCAGGAGGCGCAACTCCATTCACCACCCTGTTTGGTGGTGAAGAAGCGCGCACCGCGTTCGGCGGACGCGGGCGCTCCGGCTTCCTTTTCGAACCGCGTCAGGAAATCGCGCGGGGTTTCGGCGTAGACGTTTGTCGCCAGGACCGCTGCTGCAATGAGAAGAATGTGTCGCACGGGAATCTCCATGGTTGTTCAGTGGAACGCATCATGGAGGGCGCCGCTTAAACGGCGCTTAAGGCAGGTGACTACTTGTTGTCCCGCTCGTAGAACTCGCGCAGCGAGGCATAGCGCTCGGCCCGTGCCGAGCGCACGTGGCGGATGGCTTCCTCCATCGGCAGGCCGGCCTGCACCAGCGTTTCGGCGGCGATCAGCAGGCTGCTTTCCAGCACTTCGGGGATGACCTCGGTGGCGCCCGCGGCCTTGAGCCGCGCCACGTCCTTTTCGTCGGTGGTGCGCGCTACGATGGGGATGTCCGGCCGGGTGGCGCGGACGGTCCGTATCACGCGTTCGGCCGAATGCGGGTCGGGGTAGGTGATGACCACGGTGCGCGCACGGGCGACCCCGGCGGCCTGCAGGACTTCGCGCCGGTCGGCATTGCCGAAGACGACGTTGACGCCCTTGGCGCGCGCGTCGGCGATGCGTTGCGGATCGACGTCGAGGGCAATGAACGGGATTTTTTCGATGGCGAGGAATTCGGCAATGCGCTGGCCGGTCCTGCCGTAACCGCAGATCACCACGTGCTGGCCGAGGTCCAGGCTATGCACGGCGATGTTGTGTATCGCGGCGGCCTTGTGCGCCCAGTCGCCGCGCCCGAGGTCGCCCGACAGGCGCGCCGCGCGTTCGATCAGGAAGGGGGCGATGAACATCGACAGCAGCATGGCCGGAAGGGTGATCTGGAACGCACTGGCGCCGATCAGTTGCAACTGGTAGGCAAGCTGGATCAGCACCAGGCCGAATTCGCCGGCCTGTGCCAGTTGCGCGGCGGTGCGCAGGCTGGCGACCAGCGGGGTCTTCGACACGCGTGCGATCAGCAGCACGACGACGGCCTTGCCCCCGACCAGCAAGGCGACGGCGAGCGCCAGCTTGTGGATGTTGGCGAGCACGTAACCGAGGTCGAGCATCATGCCGACGGTGACGAAGAACAGGCCGAGCAGGATGTCGCGGAAGGGACGAATGTCGGCTTCGACGTGGTGGCGATACACCGTTTCCGAGATCAGCATGCCGCCGACGAAAGCCCCCAGCGCCATCGATAGTCCGCTTTGCGCGGTCAACACTGAAAGCCCGACCACGATCCACAGCGTGGTCAGTACCAGCAGCTCGTTGGAGCGGACCTTCGCGGCGGCATCGTAGATGCGGGACATCAGCTTCTTCCCCAGCCAGATCAGCAGGGCGAGGACGGCTACCGCCTCCGCTGCCGCCACGCCCAGCGAACGCCCCAGGTCGTCGCCGGAGGAGGCCAGTGCCGGCAGCAGGATCAGGCAGGGCGCCACGGCGAGGTCCTGGAACAGCAGCACGCTCATGGTCTGCCGCCCGGAACGCGAGTGGAGTTCGAAGCGGTCGGACAGCATTTTTGCAACGATGGCGGTCGAGGACATCGCCACCGCCAGGCCCACCGCGACGCCGCTGCGCCAGCCCTGTTCGTAGAAGATCGCCGTTGCGAGGCCGGTGCCCAGGGCCGTCAGCGCCATCTGCGCCGAGCCGAAGCCGAACACCAGTGCGCGCATGGCCTGCAGGCGCTTCAGGCTGAATTCGAGGCCGATCGAGAACATCAGGAAGACGATGCCGAACTCGGCGAAGCCTTGAACTTCCGCGCTTTCCTTGAGCAGCGCGAGGCCGTGCGGTCCGAGCGCCATGCCGATCGCCAGGTAGGCGAGCATGCTCGGCAGCCTGAAGCGACGCACGAGCGCCACTGTGCCGACGGCGGCGGAAAGCAGGAGCAGGAGCGAAAGCAGGTTGGAGTGCATCGCCGGATCATAGCCCGACGGTACATTCATGGAATTGACATGGGTAGAATGCGCGCTCGAAACTCCTGCCCGTGACACATCCCCGATGACCGAACCAGCCAAGCACCACCGCCTGCGCTACGGCGAGTTCCTCAGTGCCGTGCGCGTCAAGCAGCGCCGCGTCAGCTACAAGGACGTGCATGCCGATGCGGGGCGCAGGCCCCGTACCGGCAACCTGCGCCTGATCGACGTGCACCGGTTGCTGACACCCTATGTCAGCGTGCGCTTCCTGGACCAGTTGCGCGCGGTGGTGCCGCTGGCCGTGTTCCTCGCCCTGTTCCAGATCGTCGCGCTGCGCGCCGACGTCCAGCAAGGGGAGCTGATCGCATTCGGCATGATCGCGGTGATGGTGGGGCTGATGCTGTTCATGGATGGCGTCAGATACGGCCTGATGCCATTTTCGGAGAGCATCGGCTTCAATCTGCCCAATCGCGGGACACCGGCCGTGGTGCTCGGTTTTGCATTTCTTCTCGGCGGCATTGCGACCTTCGCCGAGCCGGCCATCGGCGCGCTGCGTGCGGCGGGCAGCGGTGTCGACCCGCTGCGTGCGCCCTGGCTGCACTTGCTGCTGACCCGTTACCCCGACCGGCTGGTGTTGGCGGTCGGCATCGGCGTCGGCCTTGCCGTGGTGGTCGGCATGCTGCGCTATTTCTTCGGCTGGCGCATGAAGACCCTGGTGATCGCGACCCTGGTTCCCTGCCTGGCATTGACCACCTATGCCGGCTTCGATCCGCGCCTGGCGCCGATCATCGGCCTGGCTTGGGATTGCGGCGCCATCACCACCGGCCCGGTGACGGTGCCGCTGGTGCTGGCGCTGGGCATCGGCGTTGCCGCCGCCGCCGGCCAGGAGGACAACCCGCTGGCCGGGTTCGGCATCGTTACCCTCGCCTCGCTGTTCCCTGCCTTTGCGGTGATCCTGGTCGGCATCGGCCTGGTCGCCGAAGTGCCCGATCCGGCCGCCCTGCCGCCAATAGTCGGCGCTGGCGACACGGCGGCGTGGTGGGAGCAGACGCCTGTCGCCGAATTTGTCGCGGCCGTGCGCGCCATTGGCCCGCTGATTCTGCTGCTCTGGCTGGTGCAGCGCTTCGTCGTGGGCGAGTCAGTCAAACAGCGCAACATCATCGGCTACGGAGTGGTGGTGGCGGTACTGGGCATGGCATTGTTCAACCTCGGCCTCAGCGTCGGCCTGATTCCCCTGGGCAACCAGGCTGGCGCCACCGTGCCGGTGGCGTTCAGCGCGAGTGCCGACGGTGCTGCGCTCTATTCCTTCCCGGTCGGCATCGGCTTGACGCTGGTTTTTGCGATCATCCTGGGATATGGGGCAACGGTGGCCGAGCCGGCGCTGAATGCCATGGGCGTGACGGTGGAGAACCTCACAGACGGCGCGTTTCCCAAGCAGTTGCTGATCCAGGCCGTGGCCGTGGGCGTCGCGCTGGGCATTGCGCTGGGTGTGGCGAAGATCGTATTCGGCTGGTCGATGTTGCCCTTGCTGCTGGGCGGTTACAGCCTGGCATTGGCGGGCACGCTGTGGTCCAGCGAAGAGTATGTGGCGCTGGCCTGGGACAGCGCCGGGGTCACCACCGGGCCGGTGACGGTGCCGCTGGTGCTGGCGCTTGGCCTTGGTTTGGGGCAGGCAGTGGGTGCGGCGGAAGGATTCGGCATCCTTGCCATGGCCTCCTTCGGGCCGATCGTCTCGGTATTGCTGGTGGGCGTCTGGATACGCAGCCGCGCGGCGATCGCCGCGCGCGAACAGGGGTAGCGCAATGAAGCAACGTGACGAAATAGTGGTGCTGACCGATGCCGTGCTGATCACCTGCATAGTGCAGCGCGGCGTGGCGGATACCGTGGTCGATGCGGCGACCGAAGCGGGCGCGCAGGGTGCGACGATCTTCTATGCGCGCGGCACGGGGGTGCGGCAAAAGCACCTGGGCGTGCTCGGCATAACGGTCAATGCCGAGAAGGAAGTCATCTACATCGTTTCGCCGTCCGACCACGCCGACCATATTTTCGAGCGCGTATTCGTCGCCGCCAAGCTCGATACGCCGGGCATGGGCATGATCTACATGTCGCCGCTGGAAAAAATGGCGACCTACGTGCCGCCGGAAGTGGCGGCGCGTTTTGGCTACCATGACTGATACCGTCCTCCTGCCGCCGCTGCACGGCGACTATCGCGTCATCACCTGCATCATGCCCGCCGGGCGCGGTGCGGGAGTGCTCGAGGCTTTGCGCCGCGAACTGGGCGTGGTCAGTGCCAGCATCCACCACGCGCGCGGAATCGGCACGCAAAGCCTGCGCCATCGGGTGTATTCGGACGAAAAGCAGGTGCTGACCGCAGTGGTCGAGGCGGGACAGGGCGATGCGGTGTTCGAACTGATCTACTTTGCGGCCGGACTCGATGCGCCGCATGCCGGCATGGTGATGATGGGCCACGCCTTCCGTGCCGCCGGCCTGGCGCCGCTGCCAGTGGTGGCAGAAGACGTGCAGTAGCGGCCGGCCAGGCCGACGAGTGCGCAGTGCGGCTGCTACAATCCCGCGTCAAATCCAATTGGAGCGACAGATGAAAACTTCACGGCGTGCCATCCCTATCCGTGCCACAGGCGGCACAGTACTGGTAGTGGCTATTTTGCTTCTGTCGACCAGCGTCGCCCATGCCGCCGGCGCGGCACCCGCACTGCTGGGCATCCCGATCGAATTCATCCTTTTCGCGCTGACTCTGCTCGGTGTCGCGCTGTTCCACAACCAGACCTTCTATGTTGCCCTGACCGGCGTTGCCGCCGTGGCGATCTACAAGATCGCGGTGACCGGGTTCAAGACCGGCGCAGGTGTCACGGGTTTCGTCGGACACCTGGGCCACGAATGGGTGACCCTGGTCAATTTGTTCTGCCTGCTGATGGGTTTCGCCATCCTCGCGCGGCATTTCGAGAAAAGCCATGTGCCGGTGATATTGCCCAAGTACTTGCCCGACGATTGGAAGGGCCCCTTCGTCCTGCTGGTCATGGTGTGGACGATTTCCAGCTTCCTCGACAACATTGCGGCGGCCCTGATCGGCGGTGCCATGGCGCACCAGTTGTTCAAGGCCAAGGTGCATATCGGCTACCTTGCCGGCATCGTCGCCGCTTCGAACGCCGGCGGCGCTTTCTCGGTGGTCGGCGACACGACGACGACGCTGATGTGGATTGCCGGCGTGCGACCCGGGCAGGTGTTCGAGGCCGTCATCGCTTCTGCCGTTGCTCTCGTCATCTCCGGCTATTTCGCGGCAAAGCAGCAGCACGCCTATTCGCCCATACTCAAGAATTCCCATGCGCACACCAGCGTCGATTGGGGACGCATCTTCATCGTCGGCCTGATCCTGGTGCTCGCGATGGTTACCAACATCGTGGTGAATTCGAAGTACCCGGCCCAGGCCGACCTGTTCCCCTTCCTCGGCGTCGCGGTATGGGTTGCGATCCTGCTCACCATTCCGGTACGTCGCCACGACTGGGAGGTGTTGGGCGAATCGCTCAAGGGCAGCCTGTTCCTGGTCTTCCTCGTTACCACTGCCTCGATGATGCCGGTCGAGTCCCTGCCGGCCGCTTCCTGGCAGACCGCCTTCGGCCTCGGTTTCGTCTCCGCGGTGTTCGACAACATTCCGTTGACCGCGCTGGCCCTTAAACAGGATGGTTACGATTGGGGCTTCCTGGCCTTTGCCGTCGGCTACGGCGGGTCGATGATCTGGTTCGGCTCTTCGGCCGGTGTGGCGTTGTCCAACATGTATCCAGAGGCCAAGTCGGTCGGCCAGTGGCTGCGCCACGGCTGGCACGTCGCGCTGGCCTATGTGATCGGCTTTTTCTGCCTGCTGGCCCTGCTCGGCTGGCACCCGGAGCCGCTGAACAAGGGTGCCGCCCCGGCGGCCCCGGCGGCTGCCGTTGCTCCGGCGCCTGCTCCTGCCGCGGTCGGCGCGCCGGGCTACCAGTAAGCCGTCAAGCCGCCCGCGGGCTCCAGCTCACCGGCGCGTTGCGGATGGCTTCCACCGCCGGATGGCGGATGCGCCGCTCGTTCGAGATCGCGTAGTACTGTTCCTTCACCTCGTCCAGCACGCCGACCGGCTCGGCACCCAGTTGTGCGGCGATGTCCGTGCCCAGTACCGAAGGTGCCGGGAACAGGCCGAGGCCGGCGCGGCCGAAGGTGGTCAGCAGTGCGCTGTCCTCGAATTCGCCGACGATCAGCGGCGCCACGTCATGGCTTTCCAGCCAGCGCTCGATCTGGCCGCGCAGTGCGTTGCCGCGCGTCGGCAGCAGCATCGGCGCGCCGCCGAGGTTGCCCGGAAAGCCTTTGCGATAGCGTTTGGCCAGGTCCGGCGTGGCGAACAGCGTGATCTCGAATTCACCCAGCGGATGGCTGAAAACCTTGAGGTTGCCGCCATGCGGCGCCGGCCGGTCGGTCAGAACCACGTCCAGCCGGTGCAGGGCGAGTTCGGCGAGCAGTGTGTCGAATTCGCCTTCGCGGCAGACCAGGCGTACCTGCTGCGGCAGGTGGAAGACGACTTCCATCAGGCGGAAGGCGATCAGTTTGGGCAAGGCATCCGAGATTCCGACGGCAAGGCGCAGTGTGTTGCCGGCATCGTTCTCGCGCAGCGCGGCACCCATGTGCTCGCCGAGCTGGAAGATCTGGTCGGCGTAACCGAGGGCGAGGCGTCCGGCTTCGGTCGGCACCAGGCGGCGGCCCTGCGGCGCCAGCAGCGCCTTGCCCATCGCCTGTTCGAGCTGGGCGATCTGCACGCTGATGGTCTGCACCGCGACGCCGAGACGGCGCGCCGCGCGCGTCACGCTGCCTTCCCGGGCGACGACCCAGAAGTAGCGCAGGTGGTGGTAGTTGAGCGCGGCGGATTTCATGTTTCGTATTTTACGAAACAATACTAATGTTTTATTCGGTTTGTCGGAAGCTTGAATTTTCGTAGAATCGCTGCATCTAAGCTTGCGCACCTGGAACGAACGGCGACGTGCCTTTCGTTGACTGCGGTGCGAGGCTAGACTCTGGAAAGTCCTGATCGGGAGAACCACAATGAAACGCATCGTACTGTTTCTCGTCACCAACCTTGCCGTGATGCTGGTGCTGTCCATCGCCGCCAGCGTGCTGGGAGTGAACAGGTACCTGACCGCCAACGGCCTCGACATGGGCAC
>JAIOPW010000292.1 GCA_021413665.1 Rhodocyclales bacterium
GCCGACCGGCTGACGCTGGAAGAGGGCGACTTTTCCCTGTCGCGGGTCATCGCCGAAACCTGCGGCACGCAGGAAGCCGCGGCGCGGGCGAAAGGACTCGACCTGGTTCGGGAGATCGCCGCCGACGTGCCCGATCAGCTCTGCGGCGATGCCCGGCGCTTGGGGCAAGTCGTGCTCAACTTCATCGACAATGCCGTCAAGTTTTCCGACCACGGGCAGATCCGCGTGCGAGCCAGCGCAGACGCGCAGGACAGCCATGGCGTGCAACTGCGGATCGAGGTCGCCGACCAGGGCATGGGCATCGGCGCCGGGCAGCAGTCGCGGCTGTTCGAGGCCTTCACCCAGGCCGACGATTCGATGACCCGCGCGCATGGCGGCACCGGACTTGGCCTCGCCATCTCGCGGCGCATCGCGCGACTGATGGGGGGCGATGTCGGCGTGACCAGTCAGGAAGGCCTCGGCAGTACGTTCTGGCTCAGCATTCCGCTGCGGCGGGCGAGCGCCAACCCGCCAGCGGAGGGTGCGACGGCAGTTACGCCCTGATCCTGATGGACATGCCGATTCCGGCGCTGACCGCCGATGTGCTGTACGAGGTCGTGTTGCGCTGGTTGCGGAAGCCGCAGGCCTAGAGTTGGCGCGGTGACAGTGCGGCCATCAGCACCCCCAGTTCCCGCGTGACGGCAGCCATTTCGGCGCGCATTCCGGCCTCCGGCGTGGCCGCTTCGGGTGCGGAACGCAGGATTGCTTCCACGCGCGTCGCCGCCGCCGCGAGGCGATTGGCGCCCAGCGTTGCGCCCGTGCCTTTGAGGGTATGCGCGATGCGCTGCGCCGTGTCGTGGTCGCCGACTTCCAGGCTGGCCGTCAGTTGTCGCATGTCGTCGGCGTGGGATTCGACGAAGCGGCGCAGCAGGTCGAGATATTTTCCGGCGTTGCCGCGCAGCACGGCGACGCCCCGCTGCGCATCCATTTCCGGAATCCCGGCGACTCTCGCCAGCACGGTATCCACGGCCTCGCCGGCGGGCGGATCCGGCGCCGCCAGCGTGGCGGGAACGACACGGACCCTTGCGCCGGCTGGATGCGTCACGCTCGCCGGCAGCCACCTCAGCAGGGCTGCAAACAGCAGCTCCGGCTCCACCGGCTTGGCGACGAAGTCGTCCATGCCCGCCTCCATGCAGGCGCGGCGGTCTTCGTCGAAGGCGTTGGCGGTCATCGCCAGGATGGGGGTGTTCTGCCGCTCAGGCAGGCCGCGAATCGCGAGCGTCGCTTCGATGCCGTCCATGACCGGCATCTGCACGTCCATCAGGATCAGGTCGTAGGCCGTGGCACGTGCCTTGGCCAGCGCCTCGCCGCCATCGGCCGCGGTATCCACTACGAGGTCGACGGCGTGCAGCAGTTCCAGCGCCACTTCGCGGTTGATCGCATTGTCTTCGGCAAGAAGCAGCTTTGCGCCGCGATGGCGGTGTCGCAACCGCGCCTCGGCGTCGCCGCTGGCGACCGGCGTCGTGGTGCCCGGCATGACGCCTTGACCGCGCCGCAGGAGAGCGGTAAACCAAAATGTGCTGCCCTCGCCGGGCGTGCTGTCGACCCCGGTATCGCCACCCATCATGTGCGCCAGGCGGCGAGTGATGGCCAGCCCCAGGCCGGTGCCGCCATACTTGCGCGTGGTCGACACATCGGCCTGCTCGAAGGTCTGGAACAGCCTTCCCCGCTGCTCCGGCGTGACACCGATGCCGGTATCCGCCACGTCGAAGCGCACCAGCAGTTCGTCGCCGTCGTCCCGCAGCAGCTCGCTGCGCAAGGTGATGGAACCGGTGGCGGTGAACTTGACGGCGTTGCCGGCGTAGTTGAGCAAGGCCTGGCGCAGGCGCGTCGGGTCGCCGTGCAGCCAGGGCGGGACGGCGCCGGCATCGATCCCGACGTGGAGCCCCTTGTCCCGCGCCGACTGGCCGATGATCGATGCGACGCTGTCGAGCACCGCGGGCAGCGGGAAGTCGGTGTTTTCGAGTTGCAGCCGGCCGGCTTCGATTTTCGACAGGTCGAGGATGTCGTTGATGATCGACAGCAGGTGCCGGCCGGCGCCGTCGATCTTGTCCAGTTGCGCTTCCTGGCGGGACGTGACGCCGGCCCGGCGCAGCAGATGGGTGAGGCCGATGATGGCGTTCATCGGGGTGCGGATCTCGTGGCTCATGTTGGCCAGGAAGCTGCTCTTGGCCCGGTTGGCGATCTCGGCCTGCTCGCGCGCGGCGACCAGTTCCGTCGTGCGCTGCGCCACCAGTTCTTCCAGGTGGTGCCGGTGCCTGTCGAGTTCGAGTCCGAGGCGTTTTTTCTCGGTGATGTCCTCCTTGATCGCGACATAGTGGCTGATGGTGCCGTCGGGCTGGCGCAGCGGCGTGATGATGGCGAACTCGATGTATTCGCCGCCATCCTTGCGCTTGTTGTGGAATTCGCCTTTCCAGGGCTGGCCCTGACTCAGCGCGGCCCACATGGACTCGTAGGTCCCGGCCGGCGTATTGCCGGAGTGAAGCATGCGCGGATTCTTCCCGATCACTTCCTCGCGGCTGTAGCCGGTGGTATTGACAAAGGCGTCGTTCACATACTCGATGCGCGCATCGACGTCCGTGATGGCAATGCTTTCCGGGCTTTGCTCCACCGCCAGCGAAAGCTTGCGCAGGTCTTCCTCGTAATGCCGGCGGTCGGTGATGTCGGTGCCGAAGGCCTGGAAGCGGGTGGCGATGCCCGCCTCGTCGAAAAAGGCCCGGTTGGTCCATTCGTGGCGGGCGTCCGCCTGGCCGGGGCTCCGGTAGGTCTGCTCGTGGGTTTCCAGTGGTTGTTCCGGCGTCAGCGAGGCCAGCCGCGCCTTGACCATTGGCCGATCTTCCGCGGACAGGAACTCGAAGAAGTTCCTTCCCGTCAATTGCTCACGGGGCATCCCGGCCAGCCTGGTCAGGGCACTGTTGACGTAGGTGAGCGTGCCGTCGGGGAGGAAGGTCGCGATGAACAGCGGCATGTCTTCGGCCAGGCGCCGGTACCGTTCCTCGCTCTCCTCTTGCATGAGTTCGGCGCGCTTGCGCTCGCTGATGTCGCGTGCAATGCCGAAGCTGCCGATGATCGCGCCGCCTTCGTCGCGCAACGGTCCCTTGGTGGTAAGGAAGGTCCGTGTGCCGGAGGCGGTATCCAGGGCTTCCTCGGTGGTGATGGGGCCGCTTTCGGCGACCACGCGGCGGTCGTTCGCCATCACCGCCGCCGCCTGTTCAGGCGGGAAGATGGCGCGGTCGTCGCGGCCCAGCACGTCGTCGATCGCCCTGCCGACAAAGCGGCCGGCCGCGGGGTTGAACAGGACGTAGCGGCCCTCGGTGTCCTTGGCGAAGATGGCGTCGTCCGAGCTTGTCGCCACGGCGTCGAGCAGGCGCGAGGTGCGCCGCCCGTCCTCCGCCGCCGCCAATTCCTGTCGATGCGCGGCCTCGATCTTGCCGACCAGACGCAATACCAGGACATACAGCAGCAGGGTGGTGACGGCGACGAACAGCCAACCCTTGATCATGCTGATGCGGATGATCTGCGCGGGGTCTTTGAACATCGCCTCGACCGCCTTGTCCGAGAGGAGTATCCATGCTCCGGCGAACAGCGCATAGAGCAGCACCACCTTCAGGGCGTCTTTCCAGTCCGCGCCGGGTGCGTTGCCGGCGACCTTCACGGCAGCGGGTTTTTCGGCGTCACGGTTGCCGGCGTGCCTTCCACGCGGAGGATGAGTGCTGCGACCACGGACAGAATCCCTTTCGCCACGGTGTGGCATGACATTTGATAGTGGATGCTACACGATCCAAACCCACAGCATGGATTTTCAGCGTCGGCCGCGCGCCCGGCGGTGCATGGCCGCTTCCGGCGCCGAGGCGCGAGTGCCGACGGAGATTCCGGGTGGTCACGGCGCGGATCAACGCAGGATTCGCTGCCGCATCACATAGATGTCGCTGCTACGGCCCGCATTCTTCTCCGCGGACGCCAGTTGGTCGATCTGCCGTCGGTCCATTACCGTGCCTTTCGACAGCAGCAGGAAACCGTCGGGATGCATCACATCCCGCGTCAGCAGCATGCCTTCCTGCAGATGGCCGGCGGTAACGCGGATTTCATCGATCTCGTCGCTTTCATCGAAGTCCAGCAGCGGCTCCAGGCGGTCGATAACTTCCGGGTCATAGCGATGGCCGCGACCCTCGACCAGATAGCGGCGGCTTTCCTTTTTGGACATCGGCGTAGTGGTCAGCGCCCCGCTGCGGAAGTCGTCATAGTCGCTCACGGCGCTGATGATGCGGGCACCCAGCGGAATTTCGAGTCCGCTGCGACCCTCGGGAAAGCCGGAGCCATCGTAGTGTTCGTGATGGCAGCGGACGATCGCGGCGATACCCGTCAGCGCCTCGATCTTCGCCAGCGCGTCGGCCCCCAGCGCCGGATGCCGTCGATAGAGGGCCGACTGCTCGGCATTCATGGTGTTGACCGGCTTCTTCAACAACTCGTCGGGAAAGCCAATCTTGCCGATGTCGTGCAACAGCGCGGCAACAAACACGTCCTGGGCTTCTGCTGTGTCCATGCCCATGTCGCTAGCCAGTTGGCGCGAAAGATCTGCCACGCGACGGGAATGTTCGCCGATCGAGGCGCCGCGCAACTCGGCCAGGGTGTTGATGGCCATCAGCGTGCCGAAGTAGGATTTCTTCAAGGCCACGTGCTCCGCCTCGACGTTTTCCAGCGCCCGCTTGAGCGCCTGCGTCCGCTCCGTCACCAGGACCGCGAGGCGGGTATTCTGGTCGGCCAAATGGTCGCGGGCCGCCTTGAGTTCGAGCTGGGTGCGTACGCGGGCGAGCACAATGGCCGGATTGATCGGCTTGGTAATGTAATCGACCGCACCGAGCTCGAGCCCGCGCTGTTCGTTTTCCATGGAATTCATCGCCGTGACGAAAATCACCGGCAACTCGCTGCTGGCCGGCGCTTCGCGCAGCCTGGCCAGCACCGTATAGCCGTTCATTTCCGGCATCATCACGTCGAGCAGCATCAGGTCGGGGCGCGGCTCGGTGGCCACCGCCCGCAACGCCTCGGCGCCGGAACGGGCGATGCGCACCCGAAAGTGCGGTTGCAACACCGCGTTGAGTACGCCGAGATTCGCCGGCTCGTCGTCGACCACGAGTATCGTCGCCTTGGCAAGGTCCGGATTCGCTTTTCCCACAGCGGGTGTTCTGCCCATGTTTCCGCCTCGTTACTTTTCCGGCGCCTGCCGTATCAGGTCCCGCAGCGTCACCAGCGCGGCCGGATAATCGAATACCGCGACCTGCCGTCCCAGTTGCGCCGCGCCCGCTCCCAGCGTTGCCAGCAACAGCGGTTGGTGGGCCTCGAACAAGTCGCCGGCCGCCGTGTCGTCGCTGGCCAGCAGGGCGTCGAGCCGGCCGAGCACCGCCTTCGAGGTTTCCGGATCGGCACTCAGCAGGTCCACAGAGGAAAGAGCGCCCGAGGCGCTCGCCAGCGCGGAAGCCAGGGCCGCCAGTTCAAGGCGAACGGCATCGATTTCAGGCCGGATGTCGTCGCCACCCATGCTCCCTTGCCGGCTCGCCCGCAATACATCTTCCAGGCGTCCCGCCATTGCCGCCAGACGCTCGGCCCCGAGGGTGGCTCCCGTTCCCTTGAGGGTGTGCGCCAGGCGCCGCGCCGTGGCGTGGTCGCCGGCTGCCAGGCTGGCGTCCAGTTGCATCATGTCATCGACGTGCGACTCGACAAAGCGATGCAGCGTGTCGAGGTACTTGTCGGTCTTGCCCCGCAATACCAACAAGCCCTGTGCCACGTTCATGCCGGGCACGACGGCCAGGCGCGCCAGGGCGTGTTCGGTGGCCGACGTCCCGGCCGGGGCCGGCGACGCAACAGGCGTTTGGTCGGACACGCCGGTTGTTCGCGCCGGCTCGCGCGCGGCACCAGCCGACAACCACAGCAGCAAGGTCTGGTAGAGCGCGTCGGGCTCGACCGGCTTGGCGATGAAGTCGTTCATGCCCGCTTCTTCACAGGCACGGCGGTCCTCGTCGAAGGCATTGGCCGTCATCGCCAGGATCGGCGTGGTCTCCCATCCCGGCAGGGCGCGTATGGCGCGGGTGGCTTCGAGGCCGTCCATGTGGGGCATCTGCATGTCCATCAGGATCAGGTCGTAGGCTGTGGCGCGCGCCATGTCCACGGCTTCGCGACCGTCCACCGCCGTGTCGACCGCGAGGCCCGCGCCGTGCAGCAGATCCAGCGCCACTCCGCGGTTGATCGCGTTATCCTCCGCCAGCAGCAGCCGGGCGCCGCCATGGTCATGCCGCAAGCGCGTTTCAACCTGCTCCATGTCGAAAGTCGCCGCAGCCGTGGGCATGATGTCGCGGCCCCGTTGCAGGCGCGCGGTAAACCAGAAGGTGCTGCCCAGCCCCGGCGTGCTGTCGGCGCCGACTTCGCCACCCATCAGATGAGCCAAGCGGCGGGTAATGGCAAGCCCCAGGCCGGTGCCACCGTGCTTGCGCGTGATCGACATGTCGGCTTGCTCAAAGGCATTGAACAGCCGCGCCATCGCTTCCGGCGCAATGCCGACGCCGGTGTCGGCGACCTCGAAGCGCACCAGCATGTCATCGCCCTGATCTTCAAGCAGAACGGCGCGCAGGGTGACGGCCCCCGCCTCGGTGAACTTGACGGCGTTGCCGGCATAGTTGAGCAGCGCCTGGCGCAATCGCGTCACGTCGCCGCGCAAGCACGGTGGAACGGCATCGAAGTCGAGCTCGACCCGGAGTCCCTTGGCCCGCGCCGATTCACCGATAAAAGAGGCCACGTTGTCGAGAACGGCGGAGAGGTGGAAATCGATGTGTTCCAGTTGCAGCCGGCCGGCCTCGATCTTGGACAGGTCGAGGATGTCGTTGATGATGGAGAGCAGGTGTCGTCCGGCGCCGTCGATCTTGTCCAGCCGCTCCGCTTGCTGCGGCGTCGCCCCATCGCGCCGAAGGATGTGGCAGAGGCCGATGATCGCGTTCATCGGCGTGCGGATCTCATGGCTCATGTTGGCCAGAAAGGCGCTCTTGGCGACGTTGGCGGCTTCGGCCTGCTGTCGCGCGGCAACCAGTTCCGCCGTGCGCCGCGACACCAGTTCTTCCAGATGGTGCCGATGCGCATCCAGTTCCTCGCCGATGCGCTTCTTCTCGGTGATGTCTTCCTTCACCGCGACGT
>JAIOPW010000210.1 GCA_021413665.1 Rhodocyclales bacterium
CGCGATGAACGAAACACCGACTCCCGAAACCGATTCCACGGCTGACACCGCCCTCAAGCGGCGCCTGCTCAATCGCATCGCGGTGGCGGCCGTGGTGATGGTCGGCCTGCTCGGCAGCCTGGCGATCTTCGATGCGCTGAATGCACCGCCGCCAGCCCCGACGAAGATGGCGGCACTGCCCACCGCATCGCCGGCGAAGGAGGAACCCGTGCCCGAGGCCAAACCGGGCGAGCCTGCCGCCGTGGTAGCGGCCGAGACGAAGCCGGAGCTGGTGGCGAAGGCTGAGGACAATGCCGTGCCGGAGCGCACGGCATCGCCCGGTGCGCCGCCGTTGCAGCCGTTACCGGCCGAGAAAGCCCTGACCAAGCCGGCAACCGGCCGCGCGGCGGCTATGCGTCCCTTCGAGCCGGTGCCGCCCGCGGCGTCACCCGCCGCGCGGCCGGACCCGGCGCGCGAACTGGCACAGGCTCCCGCCGTGCCAAGGCGCGCTCCCGCCTCGCGACCGATCACCCAGGCCGGCGAACGCCAGTACGCATTGCAACTGGGCGTCTTCGGCAAGCTGTCCAACGCCGAGGACCTGCGCGCCAGGCTGGAACTGCATGGGATTCCGTCCAGCATCGAAGCGCGCGTGCATGTCGGCCCGTTCAAGAGCCGCGAAGAAGTCGAATCCGCCCGCGCCAAACTGAAGGAGCTCGGCCTCGATGGCGGACTGCTGCTTACCTTGAAGAAGTGAATTGGGGAACATATTGAAGATCGAAAGTCCGCGTTTCGGCACGCTTGAAGTCGAACCCTCCCGCATCATCGAGTTTCCCAAAGGCCTCGTCGGCCTGGAAAACTGCAAGCGCTTTTCGCTGTTTCATGCGGAAGGCGGAGAACCCACCTACTTCATCCTGCAATCGCTCGATGATCCCGCCGTCGCCTTCCATATCGCCGACCCGGCGAAGTTCGGCTTCGGTTACGAGATCGTCCTTTCGGATGAAGAGGCCGCCGACCTCAACATCGGCGATGCCGAACGCAGCGTTTCCAAGTCGACGGCACAGATCGCCGTGGTGGTGATCCTGAGCAAGGAAAGCGCCGGCCAGCCGCTGAGCGCCAACCTGAACGGTCCGCTGGTCATCAACCTCGACACCCGCCGCGGCCTGCAGCACGTTTTCGTCCGCCTCGATTACAACCTCGACCCCAGCCCCGATCCCGCCTGAACGGAGTACTAACTTTCATGCAGTGATCCGGCACCCCTGATGATGAAACACACGAAAGGCGAATTGAAGGCCCCCCACCCCCATCCCCGCCCCAGGGCGGGGCTACTGGTTAGCTCGCTTTGCTCGATTGTCACCAGTCGCTCCGGATGAGGTGTTTCACGTTAACGACGACCATCCCCCCATCCCCCTTCCCGAGGAAGGGGATGACCATTGTTCGCGGGCTTCGCCCGCTTCACATCTTGGCTGCTTCTCCTTGGGGCGGCCCTACGGAGAAGCCATGAGCCGCAAAATCATTTCCACCACCGCCGCCCCGGCCGCCATCGGCACGTATTCCCAGGCCGTGCAGGCCGGCAACACCATCTACCTGTCGGGCCAGATCGGCCTCGACCCGACCAGCATGCAGATGGTCGACGGCATCGACGGCCAGATCGTGCGCGTCTTCGAGAATCTGAAGGCCGTCGCCGCGGCGGCCGGCGTGACGCTGAACGAAGCGGTGAAGTTCAACATCTACCTGACCGACCTGACCAACTTCGCCAAGGTCAATGAAACCATGGCGAAGTACCTTAGCGAGCCCTATCCGGCGCGCGCCGCGGTGGGCGTCAAGGAGCTGCCGCGCGGTGCACTGGTCGAGGCGGACGCCGTGCTCGTCCTTGGCTGACAAGAAACCCGGCAACGCCAACACCCTCGCCGCCCGGCTGGCCCGGCTCGGTCTGCGCAGCGAGGCGGATTTCGTACTGCACCTGCCGTTGCGCTATGAAGACGAAACCCGCATTACCGAGCTGGTGGACGCCCGGCCCGGTGTCGCGGCGCAGTTCGAGGTCGATGTCATCGACAGCGAAATTGCCTATCGGCCGCGCCGCCAGTTGCTGGCGCGGGTGCGCGACGGCCGTGGCGCCTTGCTGTTGCGCTTCCTGAATTTCTATCCCAGCCAGCAGAAAGTGCTGCAACCCGGTGCGCGCCTGCGGATATTCGGCGAACTGCACGAGGGTTACCTCGGCCCCGAGATCATTCATCCGCGCTTTCATCTCATGCGCGAGGGCGAGCCGCTGCCTGATCGCCTGACGCCGGTCTATCCGACCACGGCGGGCCTCGGTCAGGCGACGCTGCGCCGCCTGATCGACAAGGCCCTGAACTCGGTCGACCTGGCGGACACCCTGCCCATGGCCCTGCGCGAGACCCTGCGCCTGCCGGAGTTCGCCGCGGCCATTCACTATCTGCACCGGCCGCCGCCCGAGGTGACCCAGGCGGCGCTCGAGGCCCGCGACCATCCGGCCTGGCGCCGTGTCCAGTTCGACGAACTGCTGGCGCAGCAGATCAGCCTGCGCCGCGCCTACGCGGCCCGTCGCGCGCGCGGCGCGCCGCCGCTGGTCGGCACGGCGAAGCTGACGCAGGCGTTGCTGGCATCGCTGCCGTTTCGCCTGACCAGGGCGCAGCAGCGCGCCTGGCGGGAGATTGCCGTCGACCTGGGCCAGCCCCATCCCATGCAGCGCCTGTTGCAGGGCGATGTCGGCAGCGGCAAGACGGTGGTCGCCGCCCTGGCCATGCTGCACGCGGTCGAGGCCGGATACCAGGCGGCGCTGATGGCGCCGACCGAAATCCTCGCCGAGCAGCACAACCGCAAGATCGCCGCCTGGCTGGCGCCGCTCGGGCTGGACGCGGTCTGGCTCACCGGCAGCCTGAAGAAGCGCGAGAAGGAGGTCGCCATTGCAAGAGTCGGCGCTGGCGACACGGCGATTGCGAGCGGCACCCACGCCCTGATCGAAGACAAGGTCGAGTTTGCCCGCCTCGGGCTCGCCATCGTCGACGAGCAGCATCGTTTCGGCGTGCGCCAGCGGCTGGCGCTGAAGGAGAAGGGACAGTTCGCGCACCAGTTGGCGATGTCGGCGACCCCAATCCCGCGCACACTGGCCATGAGCTATTACGCCGACCTCGACGTGTCGGTACTCGACGAACTGCCGCCCGGACGCACGCCCGTCACCACCAAGCTTGTCGCCGAATCCCGCCGCGACCAGGTCGTGGCTCGGGTGCACCAGGCTTGCCGGGGCGGTGGCCAGGCCTACTGGGTCTGCCCCTTGATCGAAGAAAACGGAGTTTCGGCGGAGGCTGACGCGAGCGAAGCGAGGGTTAAGCGCAGCGGCCGGAGCCGGAACGCCGTTTTGCAACTCAAGACGGCCGAGGAAACCTATGCGCGCCTCGTTGCCGACCTGCCCGACCTGCGCATCGGCCTGGTGCATGGCCGGCTCAAGGCCGCGGAAAAGGCTGCCGTTATGAGCGCCTTCGTGGCCAATGAAATCCAGGTGCTGGTGGCGACGACGGTGATCGAAGTGGGCGTCGACGTGCCCAACGCCAGCCTGATGGTGATCGAGCATGCGGAGCGCTTCGGCCTCGCGCAGTTACACCAGTTGCGCGGTCGGGTTGGGCGCGGCACGGCGCAATCGGCTTGCATCCTGCTCTATGCGCAGCCGTTGGGCGAACTGGCGCGGGCGCGGCTGAAAGTCATTTTTGAAAGCACCGATGGTTTCGAGATCGCGCGCGAGGACCTGCGCCTGCGCGGCCCCGGCGAGTTCATCGGCGCGCGCCAAAGCGGCCTGCCGCTGCTGCGCTATGCCGACCTGGACGACGAAGCGCTGGTGGAACAGGCGCGCGCAGTTGCGGAAGAGATGTTGCGCGATGCGCCGGAACTTGCCACGGCGCACCTTCAGCGATGGCTGGGCGGGCGCGAGGAACTGCTCAAGGCGTAAAATTCGCGGCATGACCTTCACCGAGTTCAAGCAACGCCTCGACCGCTACGAAAAGCTGATGCGGCTGGACAAGCCGATCGGCACCCTGCTGCTGCTCTGGCCGACGCTGTGGGCGCTGTGGATCGCCACCCAGGGCCAGCCACACTGGATGCTGGTCTGGATCTTCGCCCTCGGTACGCTGTTGATGCGCTCCGCCGGCTGTGTCATCAACGACTACGCCGACCGTGATTTCGATCCCCACGTCGAGCGCACCCGCGACCGGCCGCTGGCGGCGCGTACGGTAAGCACGCGCGAGGCGCTGACGCTGGCCGCCGTTCTCATCGGCTGTTCCTTCCTGCTGATCCTGCCCATCCTGCAACGGGTCTGGTGGCTGGCCGTGATCGCGCTCTTCCTTGCCGCGAGCTATCCCTTCACCAAGCGCTTCTTCGCGCTGCCGCAGGCCTATCTCGGCGTCGCCTTCGGTTTCGGCATTCCCATGTCCTTTGCCGCGGTGACCGGTGAAGTCGGCATGCTGGGCTGGTCGCTGCTGGTCGCCAACATCTTCTGGGCGCTGGCCTACGACACGGAATACGCCATGGTCGACCGTGAAGACGACCTCAAGATCGGCATCCGCACCGCGGCCATTACCTTCGGCAGCTTCGATGTGGCGGCGGTGATGATCTGCTACGCAGCCACGCTCGGCATCCTGGCCGAGATCGGCAACCAGCTGGACTACGGCAAGCTGTACTTTGCCGGACTGACTGTCGCGGCGATGGTGGCCGGCTACCATTTCTTCCTGATCCGCGACCGCGGCCGCGATGGCTGTTTTGCGGCTTTCCGCCACAACAAGTGGTTCGGTGCGGCGATCTTCGCCGGCATCGTCGCCGAGCTCAACCTCAAGCCCTGGTTGCTGCAGCAATGAACGCGTCGTCGCCAGCCGGAACCGAGGCAGTTACACTTACGCCATGAAATACACCGATCTGCGCGACTTCATTGCCCAACTGGAGGCACTGGGCGAACTCAAGCGCATCGCCGTCGAGGTCGATCCGTATCTGGAGATGACCGAGATCGCCGATCGCGTGCTGCGCGCCGGCGGACCGGCGCTGCTCTTCGAGAAGCCCAGGGGGCACTCGATCCCGGTGCTGGCCAATCTGTTCGGTACGCCGCGCCGGGTTGCGCTCGGCATTGCGGCCGCGGAAGGCGAGGACGGCGAGGAGGGTGACGGGGCCGACTGGAAGACCCGCCTGCGCGAAGTTGGCACGCTGCTGGCGTACCTCAAGGAGCCAGAGCCGCCCAAGGGATTGAAGGACGCCTGGGACAAGCTGCCGGTGCTGAAGCAGGTGCTCAACATGGCGCCCAGGGTGCTGAACTCCGCGCCCTGCCAGGACATCGTCTGGGAAGGCGCCGACCTCGACCTGGGGCGCCTGCCGCTGCAAACCTGCTGGCCCGGCGACGCGGCGCCGCTGATCACCTGGGGTCTGGTCGTCACGCGCGGCCCGCACAAGGCCAGGCAGAACCTCGGCATCTACCGCCAGCAGGTCATCGCTCCCGACAAATTGATCATGCGCTGGCTTGCCCATCGTGGCGGTGCGCTGGACTATCGCGAGCATTGCGCGGCGCATCCCGGCGAACCCTTCCCGGTCGCCGTGGTGATCGGCGCCGATCCGGCGACCATACTGGCGGCGGTGACGCCGGTGCCGGATACGCTGTCCGAATACCAGTTCGCCGGCCTCTTGCGCGGCGCGAAGACGGAGCTGGTGAAGTGCATCGGGTCCGACCTGCAGGTGCCGGCGAGCGCCGAGATCGTGCTGGAAGGCGTCATCCATCCGGGTGAAACCGCTGCCGAAGGCCCCTTCGGCGACCACACCGGCTATTACAACGAAGTGGCCGAGTTCCCGGTGTTCACCGTCGAGCGCATCACCCTGCGCCGCGATCCGATCTATCACTCGACCTACACCGGCAAGCCGCCGGACGAGCCGGCGATGCTGGGCCTGGCGCTCAACGAGGTCTTCGTCCCGCTGTTGCAGAAGCAGTTTCCCGAGATCACCGATTTCTACCTGCCGCCGGAGGGCTGCTCCTACCGCATGGCGGTGGTCAGCATCAAAAAGCAGTATCCGGGGCACGCCAAGCGCGTGATGTTCGGCATCTGGAGTTTCCTGCGCCAGTTCATGTACACCAAGTTCATCATCGTCACCGACGAGGATGTCGATGTCCGTTCCTGGCCCGAGGTGATCTGGGCGCTCACCACGCGTGTCGACGCCGCGCGTGACACCCTGATCGCCGAGAACACGCCCATTGATTACCTTGATTTCGCTTCACCGGTGGCGAGCCTCGGGAGCAAAATGGGCATCGATGCGACGAACAAGTGGCCCGGCGAGACGAATCGCGAGTGGGGCCGTCCGATTGCCATGGATCAGGCCGTGAAGCAGCGCATAGACGCGCTTTGGCAACAACTCGGTTTGTAGGAGAGACAATGAGCGAGCCAGAAGTGATTCCCGCCAACGAAGACAGTGGCCAACTCGACGGTTCGCGCGCCTGGTGCCACGTGATGTACGGGCTGCATGCGCTTTCCGCCGTTTCCGGCATCCTCACCTCGGCCTCGATCGTCGGCGCTTTCGTCTTCGGCTGGCCGTCGATCATCGCCGTGATCATCAACTATGTCACGCGCGATCGCGTGCGCGGCACATGGATGGACACCCACTGGCGCTGGCAGTTGCGCAGCTTCTGGTTCGCTGCGCTCTGGCTGGTGGTGGCGGGCCTGCTGATGGTCACCCTGATCGGCATTCCAGCCGCGATCCTGGTTATCGTCAGTACCGGGCTGTGGGTGCTCTACCGCGTCATCCGCGGCTGGATGGCCCTGCTCGACCGGCGGCCGGGCCGGCGGCGCGCATACTCGGGCGCCTTCCGCCACCCTCAGGAACCATCATGACCCTTTGCCCCATCGCCATCGTCGCCGGCTGCCAGAAGTGTCCCGCCTTCAAGATCTGTCCGCTCAAGGGAGTGATCGGCGACAAGCCGCCCGCGCTCGCGGAGGCGACGAAACCCAAAGCCAGGGCAAAGCCGCGCGCGACCGCCGCGAAAAAGAAAAAGGTTTAGCCGCGACACGCTTCTCTCACGCAGTTGGGACGGCTTCGCCAGGCTGACCGTCACCACAACCAAGGCAAGGACGGACCACCATGCCCCACATTGATCTCGGCGACATCAAGTATTACTACGAACTCCACGGCGAGGGGGGCGAGACCATCACCGTCCTCAATGGCCTGACCATGAGCACGGTAGCCTGGGCCGCGCAGCTTCGCGACTTCGCGCCGCACTTCCGCGTTCTGCTGCTGGACATGCGCGGCCAGGGCCAGACCGAGCGCACGGACGAGGAGTGCTATCCGCTGCCGCGCCAGGCCGATGACCTCGCCCGCCTGCTCGACAAGCTGGGCATCGCGAAGACGCACCTCTTCGCGCTGTCCTACGGCGGAATCGTCGCCCAGTATTTCGCCCTGCAGCATCCGGGACGGCTGGGGAAGATGGTGCTCTGCGACACCCTGGCCTGGTCCGACGAAGTCAATCGCGCGCTGCACGAGGGCATCGTCATGGCCTGGGAGGCGGGTGGCACCAAGCTGCGCTTCCGCGTCATGCTGCCGATCACCTTCGGCGCCAACTTCCTTAGACTGGCCGCGCCGGTGATCCCGGCCCTGGAACAGATGGCCGAGACGCTGCCCTGGCCGGGCACCAGGGCCATGATGGTCGGCGTGCTCGACCACGACCTGCGCGAGCGCCTGAAGGACATCCGCGCCGAGACGCTGTTGATCTTCGGCGAGGAAGACCGCTTCACGCCGCTTTACCAGGCGCGCCTGCTGCAGGCCGGGATTCCCGGCGCAATGCTGCGCGTAATTCCCGGTGCCGGCCACGCCGCGCCGCTGGAAAACCCGCCGGCCGTCGACGCGCTGGCGCTGGCCTTCTTCCGCGGCGAACCACTGCCTGTTTAGCGTTTGGAGACTGGAAGCAAGCGGATGGAGTCGCCGCTTGCTCGCCTGATCCGGCATTACCTCGCGCTCTCAAGCGGAAAAGCGGAAGGCGTCGAGCGACAGGGCGCCCAACTGGTAGTCGCTGTGAATGCTTGTGGCAGGGGCCTCATCGGCTGCCGCGCCGAGCGCGACATACAGCGGCAGCAGATGTTCGGGCGAAGGATGGGCGCGCGCCGCATGCGGCGCCTGGCGGCGCCAGTCGAAAAGGGCCGGCAGGTCGCGTCGTTGTAGCGAGTCGACAAACCAGTCGCGGAATTCGCGGACATAGGGCAGGGCCTCGCCGTTCGCCGCATCGGGGACGATGTCGCCCAGATTATGCGTGAGGCCGCCCGAGGCGAGGATCAGCACGCCGCGCCCCGTGAGCGGACGCAGCAGCTTCCCGAGCCGATAATGGGATTCAACGTCTGCCTGCGGCACCACCGCCAGTTGTATGACAGGAATGTCGGCCGCCGGATACATGAACCGTAGCGGCGACCAGGCACCATGGTCCAGCCCGCGCTGGTGATCGACATGAATGCCGGGAACCAGTTCAGCGACCTCCGCGGCCAGATCGGGCGCACCGGGAGGCCGGTAATCGAGTTGGTAGAGCGGCGGCGGGAAGCCGAAAAAATCGTGGATTGTTTCCGGTTGCGCGGCGGCGCCGACAGCCGGCACCCGCGCGTTCCAGTGCGCCGAGACGGCGAGGATCGCCCGCGGTCGCGGCAGGGTTTGCGCCAGCGCCCGCCACGCCGGACCGGCGCGACCCGGTTCCAGCATCAGCATCGGTGAGCCGTGGGAAATGAATACCGTTGGGATAATGTCCATGGGCGCAGTCTGATGATACCCCTGCGGAGCGGGCCAAGCCCGCAAACGACGCGGGCAAAGCCACTCCGGATAGCCCGGCGCATGAACACCGTCGGCGATTGGCGCGGAACACGTTGTTCCGCTCGATGCAACAGCCTGCTAGCGCTTCTTCTCGATCAGTTCGATCTTGTAGCCGTCCGGGTCTTCGACGAAGGCGATCACGCTGCTTGCCCAGTCCAGCGGGCCGGCTCCTTTCATCAACATTCCGCCGCGGAAAGGCCGCATCGATCAACATGGAGGACGCCTTGCGACGATGAGGTAAGCTGCTTGTATCTTCCTTTTGCTTCGGCAATCAAGGCGCCCGGAGCATCCCGAAGCATGCGCGAAATGGAAATCAATTCATGAGTCTGATATACGAACGCATTGGCAGCATTTTGCCCAGGATGGAACCCATCCTGTTCCCGGTGCACCGCAGCGCTGGCTACAAGCTCGGCATCGTGCTGGTTCTGGTGGCGATTGCCTTTGGAGTGCGGCGCCTGATTGGTCCGCCTGAACTTGGCGTCCCCTTCCTGACCTTCTTTCCCGCGGCGGCGATCTCGGCGGTTTTCGGCGGATTCTGGGCCGGCATGCTTGCTACGGCCTTGGGGTCAATGGCCGCGACCTACTTCTTTATTCCTCCCTATTCCATATATTCCTTCGAGTTCCGATGGGACACAGTGTTTGGCAACATCGTCTATCTGCTTGACGAGGTGGTGGTCTGTTCGGCGATCGCCGCGCTGCACCGGTTTTACCGAATTACCAAAGACCAGAACGCGGAATTGAATACGCTGATCCAGACGATTCCCGACCTCATCTGGCTCAAGAGTCCAGACGGGGTTTATCTGGAGTGCAACCCGGCGATTGAGCGTTTCTATGGGCTACAGAGGGATACCGTGATTGGCAGGACCTCCCGCGACTTGTTTCCGAACTCGGTGGCCGAGTCCATCCATCGGCTTGACCAGGCCGCGCTGAGCGCCGATGGGCCCTGCAACAACGAGGGATGGGTGATCCGCGCCAGTGACGCAAGGCGTGTCTTGCTGGAGACAACCACGACACCGATGCGGACCGCCGATGGCAAGCTCATCGGCGTACTTGGCATCGCGCGCGATATCACCGAGCGACGGCATCTGGAGGACCAGGTGCGTGCCCGTACCGTTGAACTGGAGCAGGAACGTGCTTTCCTGTCGGCGATTTTCGAGCATACCGGCGACGGCATTCTCGCTGTCGACTGCCGGGGCTGCATTGTCCTCGCCAATCACGAGGCAAGACGCCTGCTGGGCATGACCGCGAAAAGCGAGAGTCGCCTGCTGCCGGAATTCTGGCCCGAGTGGCCCTTGATTGCATCCCGCGCCGACAGCGGCAGAGAGGTGCGCCATGATCTGGAAGTGGCTGGGCGCTTTCTGGCGCTGTCGGTCACCCGCACCGGCGAACTCAAGGAGACCCGATACGTCATCGTCGCGCGGGACGTCAGTGACGAACATCGCATCGCTGATGAACGACGTGACCTTGATCGCCAGATGTTTCAGATGGAGAGGATGACTACCCTGGGCGAGTTGGCGATGGGAGTGGCCCATGAAATCGGCAACCCTCTCGCCGGCATGAAGGCTGTCGCCCAATCGTTGCAGTACGAGGATGATCTGCCGGTGGGGGTGAGCGAGGCGTTGCGCCGGCTTGAGTCGGAAATCGACCGGCTCGGCGACTTTCTGCGCAGCTTCCACGGTTTCGCCGCGCCGCAAAGCGCTCATCCCGTTCCCTGTCGTTTGCGTGACATAGCGGAAGACATGTTGTTCTGGATTCGCAAGGAGGCGGTTTCACACAATGTCGCCATCGGTTTGACTATCGACGAGAATCTGTCGGTGCTTGCCGACCAGAACCAGATCAAGCAGGTATTGCTGAACCTGGTTGTGAACTCGATTCACGCCATGCCTCATGGCGGGACCCTGCGCATAGTGGCGAACCTGGATGCGGGTCCGCATGTGCGCATCGACATTGCGGACACCGGGCTCGGAATTGGCGCCGATGTCCTGCCAAATATTTTTGAACCCTTCTTTACCACGCGTACTACCGGTTCCGGTCTCGGCCTTGCCGTCGTGAAAAAAATCGTTGGCGCACACAATGCGCACATCGATGTTCAGAGCCAACCCGGGCACGGGACGTGCTTCACGCTACTTTGGCCAGCAGCCTAGCTGGAGTTTCCGACATGAAGCCCATGCTGATCGTAGAAGACGACACGACAATTCGGGTCACGCTGAACAAGTTCTTCGTGCGCCTGGGCTACAACGTCGACGTTGCGGATTGCGCAGCAAGTGCGCTCAAACAAGTGCGCACCCGGCGCTATCGCTTGATCCTGCTCGACCTGCATCTTCCGGACGGCAACGGCCTCGATCTGATCGGCAAGTTTCGAGAACTGGACGAGGATACCCTGGTGGTGATCATGACCGCATTTCCGGAAGTGCGGACCGCCGTGGCGACTCTCAAGGCGGGTGCCTATGATTACATCACCAAGCCCTTCGATCTCGAAGACATGCAGGAACTTGTCGGCCGCGCCATGGAAACCAGCCGGTTGCGCCAGGAGGTCGCCTGGCGGCGGGCCCAGTCGGACGTCTGCCAGGTGGATGGCGTCGGCGGCGATAGCCCGGCATGGCAGCGGCTGACGGAGGTAACACAGAAGATCGCCGGCGCCGACCATGTGCCGGTGCTGATCTGCGGAGAGTCCGGCAGCGGCAAGGAGCGCGTGGCCCGCACCATCCACTGCGGCTCGCCGCGGGCGGGCGGTCCCTGGGTGACGATCAACTGCTCGGCGCTGCCGGAAAATCTGCTCGAGTCCGAGATGTTCGGCTATGAGAAGGGCGCCTTCACCGATGCCCGACAGCTGAAACGGGGCTTGCTTGAACTGGCCGACGGCGGCACCCTCTTTCTCGATGAGATCGGCGATCTTGCCCTGACCCTGCAACCCAAACTGCTGCGGGTGCTGGAAACCCGGACCTTCCGCAGACTGGGCGGCAGCCGCGAGATCAGCGTCGACGTGCGTTTTGTCGCCGCGACGCATCGCAACCTGCCGGAAATGGTCAAGAACGGCCAGTTTCGCGAGGATCTCTACTATCGCCTCAATGTCGGCGCCATCGACGTACCGCCCCTGCGCGCGCGACGGGAAGACATCTTGCCTTTGGCGCGCTACTTCCTCGCCGAGGCGGCGCGGGCCGTCGGTTCGCCGGCGTTGGCCCTGGCTCCGGCGCTGGAGCCGATGCTGGAAGATTACGCGTGGCCAGGCAACGTGCGCGAGTTGCGCAACGTACTGGAGCGCGCCGCCATACTCTGCGCCGGGGGAAGCGTTACCAGCGTGCAGTTGCCGCGTGAGATCGTTGGTCGCGTCGTGCCTTTGGTTTCAGCGGAAAAGTCCGACCAGCCCTTTCTGGATCTGGAAGCGATGGAGCGAATTTATATCCAGCGTGTTCTGGACTCGGTTGGCGGCAACAAGACCCGTGCCGCCGAACTCCTCGGCATCACTCGTTTGACCCTGCGCAACAAGATCAAGGATCACGATCTCGACGATAGCCCGGTCAGTTCCTGACCGGTTGAAATCCGATCGGGCGGTCGTTTATTGACCGTATTCCGCCCCATCCAATTCCCCTGATACCACCAAGGCCGCTCCACAACGGCCTTTCGGCCTGCTGGCACGCCGCATGCTAAAGGAGGGGCAGAACTATTTTGGTCGGATCAATTGTGCAAGGAGAGTCGAAATCATGAAAGCATCGCGCAGGGAATTCCTCAAGGCCACTGGCGCTTCGTCGCTGAGTCTCATGCTGGGCGGTACGTATTCATTGCGGGTCCTGGCCCAGAGTCAGGATGCAATGGTTCAGCACGAGTATTCCGGTTGGGAAAACTTCCACCGCAATCAATGGAGCTGGGACAAGAAGACACGTGGCGCCCACCTCATCAACTGCACGGGCGCCTGCCCACATAACGTGTATACGAAGGACGGCGTGGTCCTGCGCGAGGAAGCGTCGAAGGACATCGCGCCGATGCCCGGCCTTCCCGAATACAATCCGCGTGGCTGCAACAAGGGCGTCTGCGGCGTTGACTACCAGTACGGACCGCACCGCATCAAGTACCCGCTGATACGCGTCGGCGAGCGGGGCGAAGGCAAGTGGCGGCGGGCCAGTTGGGACGAGGCGCTGGAGATGATCGCCGACAAGATCGTCGATACCATCAAGAACGAAGCGCCCGACTGCATCAGCGTCTTCTCGCCGGTTCCCGCAGTGGCGCCGGTTTCGTTTGCAGCCGGCCACCGTTTCGCCCACTACATCGGTGCCCATACCCACACCTTCTTCGACTGGTACGGCGACCATCCGACGGGCCAGACACAGACCTGTGGCGTGCAGGGCGACTCCTGCGAAACCGCCGACTGGTTCAATGCCAAGTTCATCATCCTGTGGGGCGCCAATCCCTCGATCACGCGGATTCCCGATGCCCACTACCTGTCGGAAGCGTCACTGAACGGTACAAAGATCGTCAGCATCTCACCGGATTACAACGCCTCCTCGATCAAGGCCGACCAGTGGCTGCACTTGAAGCCCGGCACCGACGGCGCACTCGGTATGGCCATGGCCCACGTCATCATCAAGGAGAAACTCTTCGACGTCCACGGCGTCAAGGAGCAGACCGACCTGCCCTATCTGGTGCGAAAGGACAACCAGCGCTTCCTGCGCGAGTCCGACGTGGTTGCCAACGGTTCCACCGGAAAGTTCTACGCCTGGGATACCAAGACCAGCACGGCGGTGATCATGAAGGGCTGCTGGGGCGATGAGCCGGCGCAGAAGGGACCGCCCGTGGCATTCATGGGCCGCAACACCAATACCTTCCCCAAGGGCTACATCGATCTAGGCAATCTCGATCCGGCCCTCGAAGGCACCTACAAGATCCAGCTCAAGGATGGTTCCACGGTCGAAGTGCAGCCGGTGTTCGACATCCTCAAGTCGCGCATCATGAAACAGAACACGCCCGAGCAAGCGGCTTCCATCACCGGCATTCCGGCCAAGGTCATCGTGCAACTGGCGAAGGACTACGCCACCGCCAAGCCCGCCATGATCATCAGCGGCGGCGGCACCAACCACTGGTATTACAGCGACGTCCTGCTGCGCGTCTTCCACCTGCTGAGCGCCCTGACGGCCAGCGAGGGCAAGAACGGCGGCGGACTCCAGCACTATATCGGACAGTGGAAGCCGACTTTCCTGCCCGGCCTTGCCGCTCTGGCCTGGCCTGAAACCCCGGCCAAGCAACGCTTCTGCCAGACCACCATCTGGACCTATGTGCACGCCGAAGTCAATGACGAGATGCTGAACTCGAACATCGATACCAACAAGTATCTGCGGCAGAGCATTGCCACCAAGCAGATGCCGAATCTTCCCGCCAATGGCCGCGATCCCAAGGTGTTCATCGTCTATCGCGGCAACTATCTGAACCAGGCCAAGGGGCAGAAGTACGTGTTGCGCAACCTGTGGCCGAAACTCGAGTTGATCGTCGACATCAATATCCGCATGGACTCGACGGCGCTCTACTCGGACATCGTCCTGCCGTCCGCTCACTGGTACGAGAAGACCGACCTTAACGTCACCATGGAGCACACCTCCATCAACATGACCGAGCCGGCCATCAAGCCGATGTGGGAATCAAAGACCGACTGGCAGATTTTCCAGGCATTGGCGAAGAAGGTCGAAGAATCGGCGCGGCGCAAGAAGTTCGAGCGCTATAACGACGAGCAGTTCAAGTGGGTGCGGGATCTCACCAACCTGTGGAACCAGATGACCATGGACGGCAAGCTGGCCGACGACGAGGCCGCATGCCAATTCATCCTGGACACCGCGCCGCAGACCAAGGGCATCACGATGGCGATGCTGCGCGACAAGCCGCAGCGCTTCAAGGGCAACTGGACTTCGCCGATGAAGGAAGGGGTGCCCTACACGCCGTTCCAGAACTACACGGTGGACAAGAAGCCCTGGCCGACGCTGACCGGGCGCCAGCAGTTCTATTTCGATCATGACACCTTCTTCGACATGGGCCTGGAGCTGCCGGTCTATAAGGGCCCGATCAATGCCGACAAGTTCCCGCTGCGCTTCAACACGCCGCACAGCCGCTATGCGATCCACTCCACCTTCAAGGACAACGTGCAGATGCTCAGGCTGCAGCGCGGCGGTCCGTCGGTCGAAATGGCGCCGGCGGATGCCAAGGCACGCGGCATCAACGACAACGACTGGGTCGAAGTCTGGAACGACCACGGCAAGGTGATCTGTCGGGTCAAGGTGCGCAAGGGCGAACAGAGCGGCCGCGTCTCGATGTGGCACACGCCCGAGCTCTACATGGACCTGATCGAAGGCAGCAGCCAGAGCGTCTGTCCGGTGCGGATCTCGCCGACCCACCTGGTTGGCAACTACGGGCACCTGGTATTCAGGCCCAACTACTACGGTCCGGGCGGTACCCAGCGCGATTCGCGGGTCGAGGTCAAGCGCTACATCGGCGCCACCCCGATGCCCCTCTGATCGCCACCACCGGACAATAAGGAAGGAAATACATCATGGCAACAGTTATGAAAGCGCCCAAGCGGCAGCTCACGTTCGTCACCGATCTCAACAAGTGCATCGGCTGTCAGACCTGCACGGTGGCCTGTAAGAAACTTTGGACCAGCGGTCCCGGCCAGGACTTCATGTACTGGCGCAACGTCGAGACCACGCCCGGCATGGGCTACCCGCGCAACTGGGTCAGCAAGGGCGGCGGCTACAAGGACGGGCAACTGCAGAAGGGCAAGATCCCGGCGATGATCGATTACGGCGTGCCCTTCGAGTTCGATTACGCGGGTCGTTTGTTCGAGGGCAAGAAGGGCCGCGTGCGGCCCAGTCCGACCCC
Source organism: Rhodocyclales bacterium (assembly GCA_021413665.1). Taxonomy (GTDB): domain Bacteria; phylum Pseudomonadota; class Gammaproteobacteria; order Burkholderiales; family Rhodocyclaceae; genus Sulfuritalea. The sequence continues at coordinate 15,661 of JAIOPW010000210.1, forward strand.
CCGCACCGCCCCGAACTGGGACGAGGACGAGGGCGCCGGAGATTATCCGAACAACTCCTACTTCTACCTGCCGCGCATGTGCAACCACTGCGCCAAGCCTGCCTGCCTTGAGGCCTGCCCCAACGACGCCATCTACAAGCGCGAACAGGACGGGATCGTGCTGATTCATCTCGACAAGTGCAAGGGCTCGCAGAACTGCGTCTCGGCCTGCCCCTACGCCAAGCCTTACTTCAATCCGCTGCAGAACAAGGCGAACAAGTGCATCGGCTGCTTCCCGCGCATCGAGAAGGGCGTGGCCACGGCGTGTGTCGCCCAGTGTGTCGGCCGTGCCATGCACGTCGGCTTCATCGACGACGTCAATAGCTCGGTGTACAAGCTGGTGAAGCAGTGGAAGGTGGCATTGCCCCTGCATCCGGAATTCGGCACTGAACCCAATGTCTTCTACGTGCCACCGGTACTCGGACCGCGCAAGGAAGATTCCCAGGGCAACGTCTTCGAGGACCCGAAGATTCCCCTCGCGCAGCTCGAAGAACTGTTCGGCAAGGGCGTCAAGGATGTGCTGAAGATGCTCGCCGCCGAGCGTGAGAAGAAGGTCAAGGGGCAGGCGTCCGAGTTGATGGATGTCCTGATCGCGCGTCGCAGTGTCGACATGATGATCTCGCCGATGACCTGAAGCCCTGCGGGGCGGCTGGTGCCGCCCCGTTCGTTCCTGAACCCGTGCTTTCCAAAATGAATACCAAACTCCTTGTCATTGGCGGCTGGCTGTTGGCGGTCGTTTCGTTCGGAACACCCGCCGGCGCCCAGACGCCGGAATACACAGGCAACCGCGTCTGCGCCAAATGCCATTTCGACCAAGGCGAGGCATGGCGCAAGACAGGCCATGCCAAGGCCTTCGACTCGCTCAAGCCCAGCGTCAAGGCGGCCGCAAAATCCAAGGCCGGACTCGATCCGGCCAAGGATTACAGCGCGGATCAGAATTGCGTTGCTTGCCACGTGACCGGTCACGGCGGAGCCGGCGGATACAAGACCGGCATGAATCCGGACGACGCCAAGCTGGTGGTCGGGGTGAGCTGCGAGTCGTGTCATGGCGCCGGAAGCATCTATCGCCAGAAGCACGCGGACGCGGTGGATAAGCTGAAGGCCTCCGGTGAAACCACCGATCGCCAGGTGCTGGTCGATACGAAACAGAACTTCGACTACGAAAGTGCATGCGCGCGCTGCCACCTCAATTACCAGGGTTCGCCATGGGCTGGCGCAAAGCCCCCCTATTCGCCCTTTACGCCGACAGTCGATCCGAAGTACCAGTTCGACTTCAACAAGGCGGTGCGCGCATCAGGCGACAAGAATCCCGTTCACACCCATTACAAGTTGCGCGGCGTGTTCAAGGGAGGAACGGTTCCGGCAATCCGGGCTGATCTTCAACAGAACGCGCAGGAGCCCGAGGAATGAAGAGCGTGGCGCATAGGACCCGATGCACCAGGTGCCGCAACACGAATCTACCAGGACGGAACAATCATGAATGAAATGAGCTCAGCAATGAACATCAGCCGGATCGAGAACGCCACGGCGAGAAACCGTATCTATGCATTGCTTGCGATGGGATTCAGCTATCCCGACGAGGAAGGCTTCGCGCGGACGGCGGATGGCGCCTATGCGGAAGCGCTCGTCCAGGCCCTCAATATATGTGCGCCGGACTTGACGGAATTCTTTCGGGCAGATGTGGCGCCGGGCTTGCGCGCCGACGTCTCCCACAAGGATATGGAAGCCGCCTATATCAGCTCCTTCGAGACGAACATGCCCGTACCCAGCGTCTCGCTCTACGAGGGGAGCCATCATCTGCAAGGCAACAAACCGGAACTGCTACTCGAACTCAAGAGCTTCTATCGCGCATTCGGACTGACCATGGCCGAGTCGGAAAATGATCTGGAGGATTCGCTGACCGCAGAACTGGAGTTCATGCAGTTCCTGACGGCCAAGCAGGCACAGGCCGAGGATGGAACGCTGGAAAAGGCGCCCTACCTGCGCGCGCAAAAGGACTTCCTGGAACGCCATCTGGCTGCCTGGTTGCCGCCATTGCAGGCGGAGGGCGCGAGCAAGCTCACGAGCCCCTTCTATCGGGCGCTGATCGCTCTAGCCGATCAATTTGTGTTGCTCGACGTAATGGCCGTGGAACGTGATGTTGCAAGCCTGGATATGTAGCAGGACAACAGGGCCCTTCGCCGCATGCCCCGACTCAATACCCCCGATATTCCAAGATTGAACACCAACTGCAAAGGAGCTAGTCATGAGCAATAAATTCTTCAGGAGCACGCGAGCGACAGTCGTGATTGGAGCGGCGATTGCCGCGCTGGCGGCCGGGATGCCATCGGTTGCCGCCGCGCAACAGGCAGCCGCCGACAACGCGATGATCGAGCGGGGCAAGATTCTGACCCAGCCTGGCGTTTTCGGCGTCTTCACCATGTTCAAGCTGCGCCCCGAGTGGTCGCGGGTGCCGGTTGCCGAGCGCATGAAGGCATCGAACGAAGTCAAGCAACTGATCGAGAAGCACAAGAACAACGTGCTGGTCGACCTGTATCTGACGCGCGGACTTGAGACCGGTTCGGATTTCTTCTTGCGTGTCCACGCCTATGATCTGGTCAAGGCGCAAACCTTCATGAACAAATTCCGTTCGACGCAAATCGGTCGGAATGCCGATGTGTCCGAGACGCTGGTCGGCCTGACGAAGGCCTTGAACTACATTACCAAGGACGGCTCGCCCGGTCTGAACGCGGGTCTGAGTTCCGCCGGCTATACGGGGCCGGCTCCCCGGTACACGCTGGTCATTCCGGTGAAGAAGAGCGCCGAGTGGTGGAACATTCCGGTGGACCAGCGGTTGCACGAACTGGAAGCGCATACCGCGCCGACTTTGGCCTATCTGGTGAACGTCAAGCGCAAGCTGTATCACTCGACGGGGATCGATGACACCGATTTCATCACCTACTTCGAGACAAACGATCTCGCCGCCTTCAACAACTTGATGATTTCGCTGGCCTCGGTGCCGGAGAACAAGTATCACGTTCGCTGGGGCAGCCCGACCGTCCTCGGCACGATTCACAGCCCGGAAGAAGTGATCAAGGCGCTTGCCGAGTAGTCATCGGCGGCTTCACCCAAATGCGCCCGTCTTGCGAGACGGGCGCGGTCGTTTCGGTGCCCTGATCCCGGGGCGATCTGGTCGTCGAATGGCGGACGGAATGGAGCCGACGGATACCCGTGGGACCGCGCCGCTAGCGCTTCTTCTCGATCAGTTCGATCTTGTAGCCGTCCGGGTCTTCGACGAAGGCGATCACGCTGCTGCCGCCCTTCATCGGGCCGGCCTCGCGGGTGACCTTGCCGCCACGTTGGCGGATGGCGTCGCAGGCGGCACCGGCATCCTCAACCGCGAGCGCAATGTGGCCGTAGCCGGTGCCTATCTCGTAACGCTCGACACCCCAGTTATGGGTCAGTTCGATCACGGCACCGTCCTTCTCGTCCTGGTAGCCGACGAAGGCGAGCGTGAACTTTCCTTCCGGGTAGTCGTTGCGCCGCAGCAGGCGCATGCCGAGGATGTCGGTGTAGAAGGCCAGCGACTTGTCGAGGTCGCCGACGCGGAGCATGGTGTGCAGGATTCTCATGGCGATTTGTCTCAGAGAATGGGCATGGAAGTGGCGCGCTGCTTGAGTTCGGCGCGCGCGGCTTTCCACTCGGGATAGAGCGAACTGACCACGGTCCAGAAACGCGCGCTGTGGTTCATTTCCAGGATGTGGGCGACTTCGTGGGCGACCACGTAGTCGCCGAGGTGCGTCGGCAGGTGGATCAGTCGCCAGTTGAGGCGGATGCCACCGTGCTTGCTGCAACTGCCCCAGCGGGTGTGGGCCGAGGACAGGGCCAGCTTGGGTGTTTCGAGTTCGAGCCGACCGGTGTAATGGACGAGGCGCCCGCCGAAATGGGTGAGCGCCCGCTTCTGCAGGGCGCGAGTCGCCAACTGGGCGAGGTCGGCTTCGGGCCGCGCTTCAAGGACCAGCACGTTGGCGATCCAGCGCACGCGGTTGGCGCCGGGCAGGACGCGCACCTCGGCATCACCGTCGAGCAGCGGCAGGCGTACGCCATCCTTTATGGTGAGGTGGCGCGGCTGGGTGGCGTGGGCGAGTTCGCCGAGTTTCTTCAGCACCCAACCACCGTGACTCTGGACGAAGGCCTCGATCTCCGACAGCGAGATGCGTTTGGGCGCCCCGATGCGCAGGCCGCGTTCGTCGATGGTCATCGAAAGCCGCTTGGCGCCACTCTTGAGCCGGTAGTCGACGATACGGCCGCCGATAAGCAGGTGGCGTGTCCTCTCCTCCGGTGGCGGCGAGGGCAGGCGGAACAGCTTGAGCTGTTCGAGGAACATCAGCTTGCGGGGGTCCCGAGCGGCGTGCCGAACAGGTCGCAGCCGCCGCCTTCCGGCGGCAGGGTCGCCATGGCGCGGGTGATGGCCTGCTCGATGACGGCCATCGGCTGTTCGATCAGGCGCCAGTTGCAGCGCAGTGCATTGCCGTCCTGCGCTTCAACCCAGTTACCGCGCGCGGCGAAGGACAGCGTCAGGCGTGGTGCTCGCCGTCCCGCCAGCACCGACTTTTGTTCGATTACCTGCTGCAACTGGCGCTTGGCTTCGTCGCGCAGCCAGGCTTCGGCGCGGTCCTGGATCTGGCGCGGTGTGGCTTGCGGCGGCAAGGGCAGGTCGAGCGTGTCGCCTTCGCGCAGCGCTTCCTGGTGCCGGGTGCCGAGCACCAGCCGCAGGCTGCCGCCGAGGAAGGCCAGCGCTGCGCCGTCGTGCCAGCGACTGGCGGGATCGGGCGCGTTGCTGTCGAGCTTGAGCTTGAGTTGCGGGCTGCGACTGCCGGCGGTGTTCATTGTGGTGCTCCATACAGATGCGGGCTGATGCGGGCCATTTCGGCTTCGATCCAGGCTTCCGCGCGATCGGTGATTTCGTTCGCCGTGAGTCCCGCCGGATCGATGGTCGGGCCGACGCTTACGGTAACCGTTCCGCTGCGTTTGAACAATGCATTGCGACCCCAGAACTCGCCGGAATTCAGCGCCACCGGAATCACGGGTGCGCCGGTTTCGACCGCAAGGTGGGCACCGCCGATCTTGTAGCGGTTCTTCGATCCGGGTTGCGAGCGGGTGCCTTCCGGGAAGATGATGACCGTGTAGCCGTTGGCGAGCCGGTCACGGCCCTGCTCGACCAGGCGCTTGAGGCTGGACCGGCTGGCGCTACGGTCGGTCTCGATCATCGGGATCGAGGCCAGCGCCCAGCCGAAGAAGGGCAGGTACTTGATCTCCTTGCGCCAGACGAAGACGGTGTCCTTGAACACCTCCTGCAGCATCAGCGTTTCCCATGCCGACTGGTGCTTGGCCAGCACGATGGCGGCACGATCGGGAATGTTCCCGGCGCCGACCAGGCGATAGGGTATGCCGAGCAGATGCTTGACCAGCCAGTTGACGAAATTGACCCACGGCACCACGGCCTGGCGTCGCATGTGGTGCGGCAGCGGCCAACAGAGGATGACGCCCAGCGTGTAGGGCGGCGTCACCACGATCAGGATCAGCAGGAACAGCAGGGAACGGACGACAGCCATCAACGTGAAACAGCTTGTTCGGAGCGACTGGTGATAGTCGAGCGAAGCGAGCCGACTGGCAGCCCCCCGTGAGGGGGCGAGGCGGGATTTCGCACCGCATGCGGTGCGCCGCCGCAGCCGGCTGGCTGTGCAAAGTCAGCCATGGGCCGCGTAGCGGTGGGGAGGGGGACCTTCAATTCGCCTTTCGCGTGTTTCATCGTCCGCCGGTGGAGCTTGCCGTCATGAGCGTCAACGCGCTATATGCGCCGCGGCGGCGGCAAGATCCGGAAACACCAGGGTGTCGGCCGGCAGTGCGGGATCGTCGACGGTCTTGCGGCCCTTGCCGGTCAGGACCAGCATCGGCTGCGCGCCGGCGGCGGCGGCGGCCTGCAGGTCGCGCAGCGAGTCGCCGATGGCCGGGACGCCGGACAGGTCGGCGTTGAAGCGCGCGGCGATTTCGCGCAGCATGCCCGGCTTGGGCTTGCGGCAGTCGCAGTTGTCGGCGTTGGTGTGGGGACAGAAGAAGATTGCGTCGATGCGCCCGCCAACCTGCGCCAGTGCCTTGTGCATCTTGTCGTGAATGGCGATCAGTGTGTCCGTCTCGAACAGGCCGCGGCCGACGCCCGACTGGTTGCTGGCCACCACCACGCGATAGCCGGCCTGGTTCAGGCGAGCGATGGCGGCGAGGCTGCCCGGGATCGGCTTCCATTCCTCCGGCGACTTGATGTACTGGTCGGAGTCGTGGTTGATCACGCCGTCGCGGTCGAGGATGACAAGCTTCATGGCTTCATTCTCGCCGTGGCGCCAGCGCCGACTTTGCCGAACACCGCCGCAAAAGACGCGCTTATCGCCATGGTCAGGAAGAGAGCTTCGAGATGTCGGCGACGCGGTTCATCGCCTGGTGCAGCGTGGCAAGCAGGCCGAGGCG
>JAIOPW010000193.1 GCA_021413665.1 Rhodocyclales bacterium
ACCGCCGTGTCGCCAGCGCCGACTTTCTGGCCGGCCGAAGACCATCACCAGAATTACTTCGCCAACAACCCGGACCAGTCCTACTGCCAGTTCGTCGTCGCACCCAAGGCAGCCAAATTGCGCAAGGTTTTCGCCGGACGGTTGAAGACCGACTGAGGCTGGCGCCTATTCCGCATCCGGCTGCAGCGCCGGAATGGATTCGGCAAAGGCCGGCAGCGTCAGGCAGTGCTCATGGATGCGCATCACTGTCGGCACGTGCTCCAGTCGCGCGGCAAAACGCTGCGCATTGAATATCTGCGGTACCAGGCAAACATCGGCCAGGGACGGCATATCCCCGTGGCAGAACGCCCCAGTGCGTGAGTCATTGGCGAGCATCGCCTCAACCGTCGCCAGCCCGGTCTCGACCCAATGGCGATACCACTCGTTACGCTGCTCTTCGCCAACGCCCAGCGTCTTGTTCAGGTAGCCCAGCACACGCAGGTTGTTGAGCGGATGGATTTCGCAGGCAATCGCCAGCGCAATCGCCCTCACTCGTGCCCGGTCCGTCGCATCGCCCGGCAACAGCGGCGGTTGCGGCCGTGTCTCTTCGAGGTATTCGATGATGGCAAGGGATTGCGTCAGGACGCTGCCATCGTCGTCCAGCACCGGCACCAGCGCCGCGGGATTCATGGCCTTGAATCCGGCGGCGAACTGCTGGCCACCGCCTTGCAACAGGTGCACCGGAGCGTACTCGTAATCAAGACCTTTCAGCGCCAGGGCGATGCGTACGCGGAAACTGGCGGAACTGCGAAAGTAGCTGTAGAGCTTCATGGTCACTGTGCAAAGAGTAGGTTTCAGGGGGCAGGCCCGATCTCCGGACCCCGGCAGATTGCGCCGGAAGCGGATTTAGGGGGTTTGCCCGCCCCTGCTCAAGCGACGCGGGCGTTTGCCGCAAAGTCTAGAATGTCCGCACTATAGCGTCACTACATGCGATGTCAAAAGTTGCAACTTCCACATCCGCTCGTCGGCCGGTCCGGTCCGGCCTGGCTTGCGCGGCCCTCGCCGCGCTGCTGTTGCTGCCTCCGCCGGATGCCGTTGCGGCCGGTGTCGAGCCGGTCTTGCGCCTAAGCACGCAATTCGACGTCGCCCGGCTCGGCAAGGTATCGGAAGATGAGCGCGCGGTGCTGCGCGTCGAGTGGCGTGCCGCGCTGACGGGCGCGGAGGAGGCGCGTTCCGTGCAGCAAATGCTCGACAGCCTGCGCCGCATGGAAGGCACCGTAAGCGATTTAAGCCGACTCATGCGCAGCATGCCGGCACAGAAGGCCGCGGTTGCGCCGACCCCGATAGAGCCACCCGAGCCGGAAGCCGACGGCAAGAGCCTGGCGCTGGGCGCGGCAGCGGCCTTGCTGGCCCTGTTCTGGCTTGCCCGACGGAAATCGCCCAAGGCTTCCGCCGGCGCGATTTCCCCCGAACCCGCGCTGGACGGAAGCAGCCCTCCCCCGACTGCCGGGGCGGGAGCCCTGCCCGACCAGGTACCGCCGAACAAGGGAGCAGCCGATACGACAACGCAAGCCGGCCAGTCGGTCACCACTCCGGCACCGCCTGCGCCGGCAACAGAAGCGAAAACCGACGCTGGGATGCCGCCCGGCGAAATCGAGGCCACGGCGGCCCATCGCGAAACCGCGCCGGCCCCGGAACCCGTGCCGATGAAACCGGCGAAGCCGCCCTCAGGCGGGGACCCGCCATCCGCGTCCCACTCGACGGAAATTCCGCCGATCGAGTTTTCGCTGGAAGAAGCCGACGCCGAATCCGTGGCGCGCGCGAATGCCATGTTGCTGAAGATGCAGGCGACGAGTCCCGTCGGCATCCCGACTCGACCACCCGAATCCCGCGTCGAGCCGACCCTGGAACTGGCCGAGATCATGCTCTCGATGGGGCTGGAACAGAGCGCCGCGCAAGCGCTTGTCGAGTTCTCGGAAGCCAATCCGCGGCAGGCGCTCTACCACTGGCTGAAACTGCTCGATATCTATCGCGGCAGCGGCCACCGCAAGGACTTCAAGGAAACCGCCGAGAAACTGCGCCAGCACTTCAACATTCAAGCCGAGGATTGGACCAGGGCCGGCACCGGTGACGTGCCGACGCTGGAGAATTTCTCCCGCGTGGCGGGGCATGTGCAGGAAGTCTGGGCGCAACCCGAGGAATGCATCGGCTACCTGCGACACCTGCTGGAAGACAATCGCGAAGGCTCGCGCGCCGGATTCCCGCAGCCCGTGGCCGAAGAAATCCTGCTGCTGATCGAAATCCTGAAGGCGACGTCCGGCGCCGATCAGGCCGCCGGGATGTAGCGCTCGACGACCTGGTCGATGGCGCCGAAGACGCTGGCGCCGTTGCCATCCAGCATCTCGATTTTGACGCGATCGCCGAAGCGCATGAAGGGCGTCGCCGGCGTTCCCCCCTCGATGGTTTCGTACATGCGCAGTTCGGCGATGCAGCAGTAGCCGACGCCGCCATTGGCCACCGAAGAACCGAACAGGCCGCCCTGCTTGTTCGACACCGTGCCGGAACCGACGATCGAGCCGGCCTCAAGCTCACGCGTTTTCGCGACATGGGCGATCAATTGGCCGAAATCGAAAATCATGTCGACGCCGGCATTCGGCTTGCCGAATGGCATGCCATTCAGGTCGACCGACAGCGGCAGGTGCGCCTTGGCGTCATGCGGCGCCGAGCGGCACGTCGCCGGTGACCACCGCCACCTCGGCCTCGAAATCGATGCCCCAGGCCTCGTCGCAGGCCAGCACCGGGTCACAGGGACCGGCGAAGCTGTCGGACCCGCCCTGGTACATCAGCGGATCGGTCCAGAGTTCCGGAGGCAACTCGGCGCCGCGCGCCTTGCGCACCAGTTCGACGTGATTGACGTAGGCCGAGCCATCGGCCCATTGGTAGGCGCGCGGCAGCGGACTGTGGCACTCACGCGGCTCGAAGGGCACGGCATGGCGCGCCGCGCCGTGATTGAGCGCGTGGTACGCGGCTTCCAGTTGCGGCCGCACCGCATCCCAGTCGTCGAGCGCCTTCTGCAGCGTCGGCGCAACGCCGTCCACCGTCTGGCAGCGCGTCAGGTCGCGACTCACCACCACCAGCGTGCCATCACGGCCACCGGCTTTCAGCGTCGCGAGCTTCAACTGGCACCCCAGGTCTTGTAGCTGCCATCGTGCATCCAGCGCGCGTGCTGCGGCGCCTTTTTGGTAACGGCCCATTCGTTGATCATGTCCCACTTCACTTCGTCGAGCCGCTTCATCATCTCCGGCGTGTCGGTGTTGAAGGCCAGTTCGAGGCGATGACCGCTGGGATCGAAGAAGTAGATCGACTGGAACAGCGCATGGTCGGTCGGACCGACCACCTCGATGCCGTCGGCTTCGAGCCGGGCCTTGGCCGCCATCATTTCCGCCTTGCTGCCGACTTCCAGAGCGAGATGCTGGGTCCACGCCGGCGTGTTCGGATCGCGGCCCATCTCCGGCCGGGTCGGCAGCTCGAAGAAGGCGAGGATGTTGCCGCCGCCGGCATCGAGGAAGACATGCATGTAGGGGTCGGCCTCACCGGTGGAAGGCACGGCATCTTCGGCGATGGCGAGGATGAAGCCCATGTTGAGGTACTTGCCGTACCACTCGACCGTCTGCTTCGCGTCCTTGCAGCGATAGGCGACGTGGTGCACCTTCCTGATCAGCGTGGCGGTCATGCTCAGACTCCTTCGCGGGCGACGGCGAGGGCCTCGCGCAGAATGCCGAGGTCGCCGATGTGGTTGGCCAGCACCAGTATCAGGCGCGCATTGAGCAGTTCGGATTGCTCGTCGCCCAGGTCGCGGTGGGCGGCGATCAACATCTCATAGAAGTCGTCGCCGGGCGAGTAGGCGCTGAAGTAGCGCTTGCCGGCTTCGGAAAAATTCGGGTTCAGGTTGAGTGCCATGTCTTGTTTCCTCGCTTTGCGCGCCGGGGAGTCCACTTCGCGGGCCGGCGTCACGCGTTGCAGGTGGCGCGGGCCACTGCAGCTCCGACTTTCGCAGCATCGAGCCGGCGCCAGCGCGCCGCCACATGCTGATCGGGACGCAGCAGATAGACCGTGCCGGCTTTCGCGGCATAGCGCTGCACCGCTATGCCGCGCGGATCTTCCAGCACCGGAATGTCGCCGACCGGCGTGCCGGGTTTGGCCGAAATCACCAGTGGCTGCACGGCAATCCCGCCACAGGACAGGTTCGACAGCATGGCAAGAGTCGGCGCTGGCAGCACGGCGGCATCGTCGGCGAAGTACAGCGCGACAAAGCTGTTCCGAACCTTGTCCAGCAACCAGCAATCGGTGCCATTGTCCCGCAGCGGCGCGTCGTCCATCGGCGCCCCGGGCAACATGCGCCCGGTGAATCCATCCTCCGGGCTGTCCGGCGTGTTCAGGCTCGACGTAATGAGGAAGGCCGGCACCGAGAGGCGCCCGGAGTTGACCAGGGCGCGGCCGAAGGCATGGTCCTTCGCCAGGCTCAGCACCGCATTGCGGAAGGTCCGGCTGACACGGCTCTTGGGCGTGATGAAATCGGTCGAGCGCGTCGAATTCATCAGATTCTCGTCGGCGGCGAAAACGCGCTCTTCGCTGTAGCTGTCGAGCAGTTTCTCGGGTGCCTT
>JAIOPW010000242.1 GCA_021413665.1 Rhodocyclales bacterium
GCCTAAGGACCGGCTGGAAGCGCTGGCCAAGGCCTATGCCGACCCGAAGGTGAAGGTGACCTCCTACTGGACCATGGGCTTCAACCAGCACACGCGCGGCACCTGGGTCAATAACATGATCTACAACGTGCACCTGCTGACTGGCAAGATCTCCGAGCCGGGCAACGGCCCGTTCTCGCTGACCGGCCAGCCCTCGGCCTGTGGCACGGCGCGCGAGGTCGGCACGTTTGCCCATCGTCTGCCCGCCGACATGGTGATCTTCAACCCGAAGCATCGGGAGGCATCGGAGAAACTCTGGAAACTGCCGGCGGGCGCGCTTTCCGCGCAGATGGGCTATCACGCGGTGGCGCAAAGCCGCATGCTGAAGGACGGCAAGATCGGTTTCTACTGGACCTCGACCACCAACAACATGCAGGCCGGACCAAACATCAATGGCGAGATTTACCCTGGCTGGCGCAACCCGAAGGCTTTTGTGGTGGTATCCGACGTCTATCCGACGGTGTCCGCAATGTCGGCCGACCTGATCCTGCCCTGCGCCATGTGGATGGAAAAGGAAGGCATGTTCGGCAATGCCGAGCGTCGCGGCCAGATGTGGCGCCAGCAGGTCAAGGCGCCGGGCGAGTCCCGCTCCGATCTGTGGCAGTACATGGAGTTCTCCAAGCGCTTCAAGATGGAAGAGGTCTGGCCGGCGGATGTGCTGGCCAAAGCGCCGGAATACAAGGGCAAGACGCTCTACGACGTGCTGTATGCGAATGGCCAGGTCAACAAGTTTCCCAAGGAAGAGTTGGCGAAGGTCAATGGCCACGCCTGGGCCGGCTACAAGGTGCGCGGCCTGCGCTGGCCGGTGGTGGATGGCAAGGAAACGCTATGGCGTTTCCGCGAGGGCTACGACTCGTATGTGAAGAAGGGCGAGGGCGTCAGGTTCTACGGTTACCCCGATGGCAAGGCCAAGATCTTTGCGCTGCCCTATCAGCCTGCCGCGGAATCGCCGGACAAGGATTTCGACCTGTGGCTGTGCACCGGCCGCGTGCTGGAACATTGGCACAGCGGCTCAATGACGCGTCGCGTGCCCGAGCTCTACAAGTCCTTCCCCGACGCGGTGGTCTGGATGCACCCGAAGGATGCCGAGAAGCGCGGCCTCAAGCGCAACGACGTAGTGAAGGTGTCTACGCGGCGTGGCGAGATCGAGCTACGGGTCGACACCAAAGGACGCAACAAGATGCCGGAGGGGCTGATTTTCATTCCCTTCTTCGATGAGCACCGGCTGGTCAACAAACTCACCCTGGATGCCACTTGCCCGATTTCCAAGGAAACGGACTTCAAGAAGTGTGCCGCCAAGGTGGTCAAGGCCTGAGCTGAGCAACTGGAGAAATCGGGGAGTCGCACCCTGCGTGCGCTCACCGTCCGGTGATCATGGACAACGAGAACAAGCCCAGTGCTGCGGCGCGTCGCCAGTTCCTTGCGGATACCGCGCGAATGGCCTGTGGCGTCGGACTGCTGGGGCTGGGGGTCGGACTCTATGCGAAGCATGCCAGGGCCTTGCCGCCGGCCGCGATTCGGCCGCCCGGCGCCCTGCCGGAAGCCGACTTTTCGGCAGCCTGCATCCGTTGCGGCCTGTGCGTGCGCGACTGTCCGTTCGACATCCTGCATCTGGCCAAGCCGGAAGAACCTTTGTCGACCGGTACGCCTTACTTCGTCGCGCGCCAGTTGCCCTGCGAAATGTGCGAGGACATTCCGTGCGTGAAGGCCTGTCCGACGGGGGCGCTGGACCACTCGTTGAAGGACATCAACAAGTCGAAGATGGGTCTGGCGGTGCTGGTCGACCA
>JAIOPW010000243.1 GCA_021413665.1 Rhodocyclales bacterium
TAGGCGGCGACGTACTCGGCTTCGGAGGGTATGCCCAGTGCCGCGAGGTCGTTGCCGGCGAGGCCGCGGAACTGACCGGGCGACAGGCGCCAGGTCATGCAGTGGTAAGCGAAGTCGGCCAGCGGGTGGCCCAGCGTGGACAGCTCCCAGTCGAGCACGGCCAGCATGCGCGGCTCGGTGGGGTGGAACACCGTGTTGTCGAGGCGGAAGTCGCCGTGCACGATGCTGGTCTCGTCGCCGGCCGGGACGTTCAGCGGCAGCCACTCGATCAGCTTGTCCATGGCCTCGATCTTCTCGGTTTCAGAGGCGCGGTACTGCTTGCTCCAGCGGTCGATCTGGCGCGCGAAGTAGCTGCCCGGCTTGCCGTAGTCGGCCAGGCCCACGGCCGTGTAATCGACCTTGTGCAGGGCGGCGATGACGCGGTTCATCTCGTCGAAGATCGCACCGCGCTGGGCCGGCGTCATGCCGGGCAGGGCCGGGTCCCACATGATGCGGCCGTCGACGCAGTCCATGATGTAGAACATGGTGCCGATGACGCTGTCGTCGGTGCACAGGGCCCAGGTCTTGGCCACCGGCACGTCGGTCTGCGCCAGTGCCGTGATCACCTTGTATTCGCGGTCCACCGCGTGGGCACTGGGCAGCAGCTTGCCGGGTGGCTTGCGGCGCATCACGTACTTGCGTCCACCGGCGCTGAGCATGAAGGTCGGGTTGGACTGTCCGCCCTTGAACTTCTCGACCTGGAGTTCGCCGCTGAAGCCTGCGACGTGGTCCTTCATCCATGCCGCGAGGCGGACGGTGTCCAGGCCGTCCTTTTCCGTGATCGGGCGTGTCCCTGTATGCGCGTTGCTCATTTCTATGCCAGCTTCACCAGTTGCTTGCCGAAGTTGCCGCCCTTGAGCAGGCTGATGAAGGCGGCGGGTGCGGCGGCGAGGCCGTCGGCGACGGTCTCGCGGTACTTGAGCTTGCCGCTGGCGACCAGGCCGCCGAGTTCCTTGAGCGCGGGCGGCCAGCGGCTCATGTCGTCGGAGACGATGAAGCCCTGCATCTTGATGCGGTTGATCAGCACCGAGCCGATGTTCTGCATCGGATAGGGCGCCGAGTTGTACTGTGCGATGAGGCCGCAGACGGCGATGCGGGCGAAGGGATTCATTCGCCCGAGCAGGGTGTCGAAGATCTCGCCGCCGACGTTCTCGAACAGGCAGTCGATGCCCTTGGGCGTGGCCGCCTTGAGGTCGCCGCGCAGGTTGCCGGCCTTGTAGTCGATGCAGGCGTCGAAGCCGAGTTCCTCGACCACGTAGTGGCACTTCTCGGCACCGCCGGCGATGCCCACCGCGCGTGCGCCCTTCAGCTTGGCCAACTGGCCGACCACGCTGCCGACCGCGCCCGAAGCGGCGGTCACCACCACGGTTTCGCCGGCCTTCGGCGCGCAGATGTCGTTGAGGCCGACCCAGGCGGTGACGCCGGGCATGCCGACGGGGCCTAGGAAGGCGGAGAGCGGGATCGCCGAGGCGTCGACCTTCTGCAGCGCATTGCCATCGGCGACGCCGTAAAGCTGCCAGCCCAGGGCGCCGACCACCTTGTCGCCGGGCGCGAATTTCGGATGCTTCGACGCCACCACCTCGCCGGCGCAGCCGCCGACCATGACTTCGCCGATCTCGACCGACTTGGCATAGGACTTGGCGTCCGACATGCGGCCGCGCATGTAGGGGTCGAGCGAGAGCCATTCGTTCTTCACCAGCACCTGGTTTTCG
>JAIOPW010000244.1 GCA_021413665.1 Rhodocyclales bacterium
CGCCTGCGGCGCCATCCATTACCGCAATCCGCGCCTTGTTGTCGGCGCCCTGCCCGAATGGGATGACCGCGTGCTGCTGTGCCGCCGCGCCATCGAACCGCGCCACGGCAAGTGGACCTTGCCGGCCGGCTTCATGGAGAACGGCGAAACCGTTGCCGACGCGGCCTTGCGCGAAACCTTCGAAGAAGCCTGCGCCCGCATCGACTTGGGCGATATGTACACCCTCATCAGCGTGCCGCACATCCATCAGGTACATGTCATCTACCGTTCGCGGCTGCTCGACCTCGACTTCGCGCCCGGTGTGGAAACCCTGGAGCTGCGACTGTTTCGGGAGGATGAAATCCCCTGGGACGAAATCGCCTTTCGTACCATCGCCATCACCCTGAGGCACTTCTTCGCCGATCGTCGCGCCGGGCAATACCGGTTTCACACGGAAGATTTGACGGCGCCACCGAGGGCAACGCCCTGATCACTCGTCGTCGAGATTGAACACCACCGGCAGTACTACCGCAAAACTCCTGCCGCGCAGGCTGTCGGGCAGGCGTGCGCGCAGCGCGCCGGCATCGATCATCGCCAGCGCCGCGCGATCCAGCACCTCGTGCCCGCTGGAGCGCACCACCGTCGCTGGACGCGGACGACCGTCACTGGCGACCTCGACGCGAATTTCAGCGGTGCCCGCCCATCCCGAAGCCATCGCCTGCGCCGGATAGCGCTTGAAACGCCGCGCCTGGCTCGCCACCGCCAGGCGGTAGCCGCGCAGGCCGTCCGCTGCCTCGCCCGAGGCCGCGGCCTCGGTCAATGGCGATCCGCTCGCCGCCGCCGGCGCCGAAGCCGCCACCGGCGCGGCGGTTGGGGCCTGCTTCACAGCGGATTCCGCCGCAACCGCAGGCGCCGACGGAACCGGAGCGGGCTTCGGTGACTCCAACACGGGAGTCGCGGGCGCAGGCGATGCAAGAGTCGGCGCTGGCGGTGCGGCGCGCGGCGGCGGTTTGGCCGGCGCCGGGGGAGCGACGGGCGTGGCATCGCCTGGCGGTTGCTGCTGCGGCCGCAAAGTGGCCTGCAGCAGCGACGGCGCGTCCCTGGTCAGCAGGCGCGGGTTTCCGGGCCAGAGTATCAGCAGGTGAAAAATGAGCGAAGCGGCGATCGCATAGCGCAGCCGTCGCGTCGCAATTCCCCTCAATTCCTCGCTATCAAAAGTCATTGCGCTCTGCTAAATTCAGCCCGATAGGGGATTCTATAGAGATGAGTAGCCATCCGCTGATCCTTACCCTCGACCAGCACGGTGTTCCGCACCGCTGGGTGAGTTGGCAGCATGCCTGCATCTACGTTGCGCGCGACCTGGTGGCGTGGGATGCGGGGGATACTTATTTCACCTTTTTCGGCGGCACCAACCGCGTCACCGGCGAACGCTCCGAACTGGCCACCAGCAGCATCATCGCGATTCGCGGCAAGGCGCTGTCCGGCAAGGCGCTGCATCCGACGCCGCCTCTGTCCAACCGCGAACTGTTCCATCGCGACCGCCATGTCTGCGGCTATTGCGCGCGCGAATTCTCCTCGCAGCGCCTGACGCGCGACCATATCCTGCCGGTCTCGCAGGGCGGGCGCGACACCTGGATGAACGTCGTCACCGCCTGCCGCCACTGCAACCAGACCAAGAGCGGACGTACGCCCGAGCAGGCGCGCATGGAACTCGTCTACGCGCCCTACGTGCCGAACAAGGCGGAATACCTGATCCTCTGCAACCGCAACATCCTGGCCGACCAGATGGATTTCCTCGCCCGCCACGTTCCATCCCAAAGCCGCGTCCGCGCGGCGTAAGCTCACTTCCCTGACCATGACTGCCGTTGCGGCCAAGCCGCTGACTTCCTATCGCAAGTACTGGGCGCAACGTTTCGGCAGCGCCCCCTTCCTGCCCATGTCGCGCGCCGAGATGGACACGCTGGGCTGGGACGAATGCGACATCATCCTGGTCACCGGCGACGCCTATATCGACCATCCCAGCTTCGGCATGGCGCTGGTCGGCCGGCTGCTCGAAGCGCAGGGCTTTCGCGTCGGCCTGATCAGCCAGCCGGACTGGC
>JAIOPW010000245.1 GCA_021413665.1 Rhodocyclales bacterium
CTCATGGCTTGGATCTCCAATGGTTTGGGTGGGTGAAACGACGGGACTTCATGGGGCAGAAACTCATTCGTGACCGAGGCAGGGCCGGCTAGCGCAGCGATGCGACAGTCATCCTTCGCGTCGGGGGCGCAGCGGCGGGGAGAGCGGCGGGCAGGTGGCGGCGCACCTTCTCGATATAGGCGCGCCTCAAGGCAGGGCGGGTGGCGTTGTAGGCGCCGACGGCGTCCCAGGTGTAGCCGAGGCGGGAGACATTCCCGGCAAGAATCCAGGCGCCGACATGGATGTTGATGCAGGGCTCGAACAGATCGCGCTCATTGATGCCATGGGACGCCAGCGTCGGCAGCCAGGAGGAGTTGATCTGCATCAGACCGATGTCGCGCGAGCCGTTGCCGTTGCGGCCAACGGCCTGCGGATTGAGACCGGATTCGGTGCGGGCGATGGCGTAGAGCAGGGCGCTGCTGACCTGGTAGCGCTGTGCGGCATCGTCCCAGCAGGCCAGTGCGGGCAGCGCCATGCAGAACACAAGGGCGACGCTCGATTGCACCGATAACGTTCGCCTCCGCGGTCTCTGCATGTTGTTCTCCGGGTCTGATGTCTGCGCGCCTGGCGGGGATGCCGCTGCGCAGAAGGTGGGGAGCATCGTAAGCAGGGAGAACGGGTGGATGCGCCCGAATCGGGGCCTCGATGAGGCCCCCAATCCGCTTGACATTGGGTGGCGGTTCACGAAACACGGTGGCGAACCGCAGTGTTTGCGTGGGTGAAACGATTTTTCGGCGCGCGTCAAGTGGCTTTGGGGGCCTCATCGAGGCCTCAATTGCCCCAGATGTCCCGAAATGGACCGGCAATACTCGGCCGATGATGATCAAGTGGATGATGCGGTGTGAGGATCGATCGGTACCCGGAAGCGCGTTTGCGCGAACCGGTTCTTTGTTTCTGGGCAGGGCACTACCGGCGAACACGCCCCAGCATTTGCGGGACGAGGCTCTGGTCGACCTCATTCGGATCAAGATGGGCTGGCCCCGGGAGGTGTTCGAGCCGGTGGTGCACCCGGTCATCGATGGCTACGCGGCGCATCTGCACGGGCTGCCGGCCACGGAATCGCTGCAGCATGCCGCTACCGGTGCTCGTTTCACGCACGCCCTGCAGGTCGGCAGTCGCGCGCTCGATTTCCGTCGTGGCCAGATCCTACCGCGAGGAGCGGCACCGGAGGTGATCGGTGCGCAGGCGCATCGCTGGACCTACGCCGTGTTTGTCGCCGCCTTGCTGCACGACACTAGGCACGAGGGGCTTGCGGAGCAATTACTGAATCGCTTCGTACCGCCCCTGGTTCTCGAATGGCTGGCGGCCGATTCCGAGTTGATGCGCGAGCTTGTTGCGTTCCTCTCGGGAGACGACTCGGCGCCGACTGGAGCGATCAGTGATCTGGTACGGCGAGCCGCCGGTCAATCGCCGAGCCGAGATCTTCGTCCGAGTGGTCGAGGCGATCCCAAAGTGCAGGAGGCTGTGCCGGCCCCGAGTCCGCTGGGTGTGAAAGCCGAAGGCGACGTTGAGGAATCCGCAACCACTTCGACTACGACCGTGGCAATGGACGAGCCGGCACTTCCGGTCGAGGAAACGGAGTACCTCGAAGCTGTCGACGAGGGCCAGCCGGAATCAGCCTCTCCGCCATCGCGGAAATCCAGTGTGGCGGATTCCGGATTAGTGCAAGCACCCGATGGGGCGCATCGCTTCATGGCCTGGCTGCAGCAAGGACTCGCCGATGGCACGCTTCCGGTCAACGTGGCCGGAGCGCTCGTGCATTTCGTCCCCGAGGGCATGCTTCTGGTATCGCCCCGCATCTTCCGCGAGTTCGCCACGCGTTTCTGCGACGACAGTAACGGTCCGGCCCCCGCTGCCGGCGACCCGGATATCGGCAAATCGATCCAGCGCCAGTTCCTGCGCGCAGGCTGGCATCGGCGGGCCGGGAAAGGCGTCAATATGTTGAGCTACCAGGTGGTGCGCGGCGAGCGCGCCGTATCACAACTCTCCGGCGTCGTGATCCCGAACCCTGAATGCTTCATTGCCCCCGTTCCTGCAATCAATCCGGCGCTGGTCCGCCTGCCCGCAAAGGTCGGAGAAGCATAAGCCCATGGCCTACCCGCTCGAATCCCTGCTGCGGCCCGCCTATGAATTGCGTGCGGCGGCAGTTTCCGCACTCGCCGCCGCTGGCGTGATGACGAAGCCATCGGCCTTCCTGCTGACGCGAGAGCTGGCTTTGGGGTTAGCTGGCGTCCTGATTTGTCACGCCGCCTGGCGTTGCTTTGCGGGGCTCAGAATCCTGCGGTACCGCGCCAACCTGCGCCGCCAGCGCCGCTATGTCGTGGCGTCCGAAGATATCCCGTGGTCGGCCGAGCGCTTGTTTCTGGGCCGGGGTTTCCACTGGGATCAGCGTCACACCCAGCGCCTGCACGAAGCCCGTCTTCCCGAAAAGCAGGACCTGCTGCGATCCGGACTGATTGGCAGGACCATAGAATTCCTGCATCACCTGCCGCCGGAGCACTCCGCCGTCGGTGGCGATCCCACCATTCACGGGGTCGAGCCCGCGGAGTCGGACATCTGGATGGACATCAGCGACCGCGTGGGCCACACGCTGGTGCTCGGCACCACCCGTGTCGGCAAGACCCGGTTGGCCGAAGTGCTCCTGACGCAGGACATCCGGCGCGGCGAGGTGGTGATCGTGTTCGATCCCAAGGGCGATATCGACCTGCTGCGCCGCGTCTATGCCGAAGCGAAGCGCGCGGGACGGCAAAACGAGTTCTTCATGTTTCATCTGGGACATCCCGAGGTCTCGGCGCGCTACAACCCGGTGGGGAGCTTTTCGCGCATCACCGAGGTGGCAACACGCATTGCCGGGCAGCTTCCGTCCGAAGGTCAATCGGCGGCGTTCAAAGAGTTCGTCTGGCGCTTCGTGAACGTCATGGCCCGGGCACTGGTGGCGCTCGGGCGCAAGCCCGACTACGAGCAGATCAATCGCTATGCGTCGAACGTCGAGCCGCTCCTGATCGACTACTTCGAGCACTGGCTGGACCGGGAGCCGGGCGCCGCCGGCTGGCGCGAAGAAGTGGAATCGATGGCGATCGACAAGAAGAGCCTCGACAAGGGGCTCCAGTCGCGCGGATTTCGTGCAGTGACCCTGGTCGAATACGCGCGGCGCAAGAAGCTCTACGACCCCATCGCCAACGCGCTGGCGTCGACGCTCAACTACGAGAAGAGCTACTTCGACAAGCTGGTGGCATCCCTCCTTCCCCTTATGGAGAAACTCACCACCGGCCGCACGGCCGCGCTGCTGTCGCCGGATCTGGACGATGCCAGCGACTGGCGGCCGGTGTTTGACTGGGCTTCGGTGATCAACCTGGGCGGCATCGTCTATATCGGGCTCGATTCCCTGTCCGACTACGAGGTGGCCGCCGCGGTGGGCAACTCGATGTTCGCCGATCTCACCAGCGTGGCGGGGAGCATCTACAAGTTCGGCACGGGGAGGGGACTTCCTGGCGAAACGCCGCCGCGTCGCATTGCAATCCATGCCGACGAGTTCAACGAACTGATCGGCGACGAATTCATACCTCTTCTCAACAAGGCGGGCGGGGCGGGTTTCCAGGTGACGGCCTACACCCAGACCTGGTCGGATGTCGAGGCGCGCATCGGGTCGCAGGCCAAGGCCGGGCAGATCGCCGGCAACTTCAATACGCTGATCATGCTGCGGGTCAAGGAGGTCGCGCCTGCGTAACTATTGACCAGCCAGCTGCCGGAGGTGCGCGTGGTCTCGACGATTGTTTCGTCCTCAGTCTCGGATACCAATGATCCGGGGGATTTTGCGGACTTCGCCAGTCGCAATGAGGATCGCATCACGACGGAGAGTGCTCCGATGCTGGCGCCGAGCGATCTGGTGCAGTTGCCCAAGGGACAGGCCTTTGCGCTGATTCATGGCGGGCAATTGCACAAGATCCGCATGCCCCTGCCGGACGCCAGCCACGACCCGCTGATGCCTGTCAGCCTTGAAGCGATTGGCGGCGAGGTGCGGGGTCGAATGGAAGGCCGGGCGAACTCGGCGCCGTAGAGGAGAAGAGTTTGGCTTCCAGGAATGCAGCGTTTCATGAGGGCGTAGTTGCCGGGGCGCTGCTGGCTCCGCTAAAGATCGGCTTCGCGCTGATTCTAGGATTGGTGGGAATCGTCGTTGTGGCCTGGATTGTTGACTGGGGTTTTGTGCTCAAGGTCTGGCCGGAGGGTGTCGGCCGATTGAAAGGCATCCTGACTGCCGACCTTGCGCGTGGCATCGAACTCGCGGAGTGGCAGGGCGGGGTGCCGAGTGCCGTGACCGGAGCGGCGAACTTTATGTATGCGCTGGTGTTTGGGGTGACGGGGATCCACGACATGGGAATTCGGTTTGCGCAGGGTACGGCGCTTTCCATTCCGGACACCATCGTGCGCAATGCCTATCTGGCCAACATAGAGATCATCGAAGTGGCGATGATCGGCACCCAACTGCTAGGCGTTCGGCTGGCGACACTAGGCATGATGGTGCCACTGCTCGTGCTGGTGTATCTGATCGCGGCGGCCGATGGATTGACGCAGCGCGCGATACGTCGGGCCTGCGGTGGGCGGGAGTCGGCGAGCCTCTATCACCGGGCCAAGCATTTGCAGGTCATGCTGCTGGCGATGGGCGGCGCGCTGGTTCTGATGCTGCCGGTATCGATCGATCCACGCCTGGTAGGGGTGCCGGTCGCGCTGCTCGTGGGCTTACTGGCGCGATTGCAGTGGGCTTGTTACAAGAAACATCTATAGCTGCGCCGCACGGGTCTGCATTGCGCTAGCATATCGCCTTCATCATCGACATCGGAGGAGCTCACCATGGCCCGCAAGAAGAAGCTCGATTTTTCTGACATCGCTACTACCCGCAAGAAGGCGAATCTCAATCAGAAGGATTTCTGGAGCCGTTATGGCGTCACGCAGTCGGGTGGGTCGCGCTACGAATCCGGTCGGAATATTCCGAAGCCATTGGCGATCCTGTTATGGCTGCATCAGTCGGGGAAGGTGACGGACAAGGATCTGGCGGATGCTTTGAAATAGTTGGAAGTCAGTTGCCTCCAAAGTGGGCCCCGAAACTCTTGGCAGCGCGATTGATCAGCGTACGAATGTCCTCGAACCCATTGGGAGTGACCCGGCAAGCGACCAGAACGAGTGACAAAGCAATACGGCAAGCGGACGGTCCGTGGATTTGTGGACAGCTCGCCGGCAGGCGAATCGGGCGGTCTTGCCGTGGATAACGACAAGACCGTTACCCACCGCGCCGCCCTCTGACCACAATTCCACCGCCCCCCAAAACCAGGATCTTTTTGATATGGGGTTCAAAGGCGAAACCCGTTCGCTCATCTTCGAACTAATCGAGGCGAACACCTTGTGCTCATGGTTCAGACCGTTCTGCGGGGAGAAGGTGTATCCGCCTCCCCAAATTCAGGTGAGGTCCATGCCAACAGTTCAGCAAGCCTGCGAATAACCCAATCAGATTCCTGTTCGGTGAATACCGACGCACCGGCCATCAACCCGTCATGGCAACGCAGCAGAACGTTCTCTTCGGAGAGACTCAAATTGGAAAGCATCGCTTGTGCATGTTCAGTGAGCATGCAGGCCATGTCTTCGCAAAGCTCGTAACGGCCTACTACAACTTCCAGCGAAGCGCTGGGTTTGAGGCGGCCGGCGGTGACGAACAGGGCCATGAACGACTGTGGAATTTCAATTTGATTCATGTCCGGCATGCTTCAATCACCCGCGTGCGGACAACACGATCCCATAAAACTCAGACCTCATCGCTCGGATCAAAAATCTCCAGCTTGAATTGCAAGCCCTCGTGACTCATCAACATCTGGCCGAACTCTTCCCATGGGATTTCACGACCATCGACACCCATGAGTGGGACGCGACCGTCTTCGTCATCATCCCACTTGATTCGCAGTAGTTTTCCAAGTTAGCCATGAATTAGCCGAATAGACAAAGGATTCCATTGCCATAACCAACCAAGTCTAAAACGAGGTGCGGCCTTCGACGCTATGCTGAATTAAACTTGCACCGCAGACGGAACATCGTAGGTCTCAAGGGAAAGCTCTGAGAATAAGCGATGATCTAAGAGCACTTGCAATATAGCTCTCGCAGTTTCTGAGGTAGGAACGATCCGACCGACGTCATCGAATTGGATATTCCACTGGCGTTGGGCGTTTACGTGTCGAAGGCGGGTTAGATATGCCTGATCCTGGTACAACGCCTTCGACTGAATTACCGCCATCCGTCGAAGCTGGATAGAGTTGCTACCCACATAGTCGCATATTGGCTGCATTGTCGTAAATAAGGCGACGAATTGCGGTTCCATCTGCAATGTCTTAAACGCGGACTTATAGGAGTCCTTGTAGCTAAGTAGCGATTCAAAGGCTAACTTGTTCGGCGTAAGTACATTGTCTGACAGCACGAAAAAGTCGAACGTGCGTTCCAGTGTAAAGGCCGGATTGCGCTCGATGTCGAGTTCCTGCTCACGAAACACTAGATTCAGTAGCGTCCTAGACCTTTTCGTCTTCCAGTTCTGTGCCGTCTTTTTGACTCCATACAAAATGGCTCCATCGGGCATACGCGCACGCACCACATAGCCTGCCGCATTGTTCAATTGCTTTGCGCCGATTGCCTGGTGCTCTTCGGGGGGAGCGTCCACCAGCAACTTGAGTTGGTCAAACGTTGTCTCGCTGGCGTTGATGGCAAGAAAACTGTTTTCATTGTTTTGCGCAAGAAGTGAGTAGTTCTCCACTTCCACATATGTTTGTTGATAGCTCTTAATAAGGGTTCGCAGTTCCGCCTTGACGGCATCGGTCGTCTTGACCCAGTGGGCTCGGTACTTAACCGCACCGGCTGCACCATTGGTAGCATGGCTTTTCTTAAAGACCCAAAGGGCTATGTCAGTTTGGGCCATATCGAGCGCCTTGAAAGCCGTCAGTGTTTGTTGAAACGTCACGGCTACTCTTCCTTAGAAAGTACGTAAATACCTTGGACTAAGCAGGAACGAAGGTGGTCTCCTGGACGAATTGGGGTACGGCTCAACCCGCGCACGAAGCGGATGTGGCCTTCGCGTCGGGCTTTCAAGTCGTAGAGTTGCCATCCCATGACGAGCAATAGCGGATTCATTAGGATCTGTCCGGACCGGTAGGTAATTGCGAACATCCAACCTAGGAAGAGAATGAAACCATAGAATTTGCCTGTACTTCCCATGTCCAGTCCCATAAACGACACAACATACGGGAAGACATAGTTGATGAGGTCGTTTGGAATTGTTTTGGCCTCGTCGACCACTAATTGATGCTCCCCCTTTATTCGCCTAAGCACAGCAAAGAAGACTGCGAGACTGATAAAGCATGCCACGAACAGCGTCAGAGAACGTCCAGGATTAACGAGTTGCGGCAACTCACACGTCACCAGCGGTTGGGCGGAGAGGCAAATAGTTTGCTCCCAGTACTCCCCCTTCATATTTTGAAGAAGAAGGATCACGCTTAACGGAAAGTACGACCCAAGAAAAAGGGCAATCGCTGGAATTAGTTTGAGCTGCATCTAGTACTCGCGTTTGCTAGTGCAGTTGTCGCCATTGGTCATCCTCAGGCGCTGATTGACGGCCAGCGTATGACACGTGCTCAGTTGCTCGACTGCGTCCCCGTGACTTGTTCCGGTGGGACCAGTGCCTCCGCAGCCATTGCAGACCACCGTCCAGCGGGACTCATCATTCTCGGTGAGTTTAACGTGCGCCGATGCGCAAAGCGGGCAGGCGCAGATGGATTCGAGACTCATAAGTATCCATCTTGGGCTATCGCTACCGTTCTGTAAATCCAGCGAAAGTTATAGACGGGGTTTTCCGCCTGGTAGGCAATATGGCAACCTGTTAATGCCGCTGCATGACTTTCGGATGCAAATTCCCGACTCGGTTGACCTTGGCGTTCTTGGACATTGCGCTGACCATTACAGAGTGTCCTTGGCCGCCGCAATCCTGAAATGGCTCGAGCATACGGACGAAAAAGCAGTGGTCATGCATTCCAGAGCTGGCTTCACAAATTGGAGTTGGAGCAGCCAGGCGGCATTCAAGGCTGGCGCGTTTTTCAAGACTAAACGTAATGTCATTCCGCTCCCTGCGGCGTCACTTGGCAGAAATCATCTTGTCGTCCAAGAAAAGGCGAAACGTGCCGTTGCAGAAGTCTGGTTTCAGTATGCGGAGGACTCTATGTCCTTTGTGGAAATGAAACTGGCATCCGACCATTCCGACTCGACGCTGAGCCTTCTGTTGCTATTGGCGCGCACAACGTGGGTTCACTCAAGGACGCCGAAGCCCTGCGACTTCCTCCGCGACGCCGTCGGAAGTTGAGGGTCAGTCTGCGGCAGGCAACTTCTTCTGGCAGTCCATACAGTAGACGTTGCCTTCGAACTTCGCTTTGTTGAACCAGCAGAACTTTGCGACGTTGTAGGCGACGGTCTCTCCGCAGGACGAGCACGCGAGTTTCGACTTTTTCTTGGATTCCTCCGCGGCTTTGTCAGCGACCGCAGGTGCTGGGGCCGTAGCCTTGTCGGCGGGACGGGCCGGCGTCGCGGTCTGTTTGGGCAATCCGAACTTGGCGTGCCAATCGAAGGAGGCGGGGACGTGCATGGCGGCCAGCCGAGCGGCGAAGTCCTTCAAAGTGTCCGAGCCGACAATCTTGGCAGCGGTCAGGATGTTGTTGTCGTTGTCGAACTCCTTTTCAATGCGGGCCTTGATTTGGTCAGCTTTGAGAATGTCATCCATCCCCTCGGTTTTCGCCTTCGGCCTCGTGATGCGTGCGTTCTTGGATACGAGCACCAGACTCTTGATGTCGGGCTTGATGGAGAACCCCAGACGCTTCGGTAGTTCCACCACCCCGTCGTCGAACATGGCTTTGAGCACTGCACAGTGCTTGCGGTTCTGCTCGAACGGGGAAGGCAGGCCGTAGGGTTTGCCGTTGAAGAACGCGGAGCACTCGCCGTGCTCGTTGATGGCGATGCCCTCGCCGAAACGCTTGCTTTCACACACCCACACGTCGAGGAAACGGTTCACGAGGATGTGGTCGATTTGGGCGACGCGACCGCCGTGCTCTATTCGCAGGTCGTGGACGACGGCCCAGTTCTTCGATGGGCCGTAGTGGAAGTCGATTTCGTAGGCGGCATCGCGTTCGCCTTTTGCGCCCGATTGGATGAACTTTATCTCCTGCTCGATTTTCCGTTTGGCGTCGGCGTTTGCCGCCGGATGGGTCAACAACCCTTGCAGTGTTTCGATGTCCTTGGTTTTGTTGTCGGCGGATTTTATGAGCATGGGTATTGCCTCGATATCGCTAATGTAAGGAGGTTAGGTGGAACAACACGCTTGGTCAACAAAACACACGACGGCCGGCAGGTTACCTGCAGCACTCCCGTAGCGGAACGGCTGACTGCGCAATGAGCTGCATAATCACCCAAGTGCTTTCAGGGGGGCTTGTCAACTCTCTTTGTGATGAAGCCTTGGAAGTTACAGAGATGCATTCATCCGCGCGAGCGGTCTCACAGGCAGCAATTCCGACGTGAGAAAATTACTTTGGGGTATATGCGAACTCCCATTCTGACGTCTTGGTTTTGCCTTCCAGGCCTGCCAGCTGTGGCGGGAAATTCGTCTGCTTTTTGGCAAGAACATCAGTGCGCAAACTGTAAACCCCCATGACCCCGCCATCAGGTGCTCGCACCAGACCCCATTGCGTCGTTCCCGACATCGGATCGCGATAGACCTGCCGCAAATGCCGGCGGATCCCTGGGAAGCGGGAGTCCTGCAGCAGTGCTTCCAGAGTCGGCGGGTACTTCTTCTCCGCCACGCCGCTTTCGTAGTATTGCTGAATTCCCTTGCGGAATTGCTCTCCAACAAACAGGAGTTCGCGTTCTTTCTCGCGTTGGCTGACTTCGCTCCAGACGACTCCCACGGCCGCGACTCCAACGCCGACAATCGCCACGCCGATCAACAGCGCGAGATAGGCGACCCCGTGTTCGCGCTTACCAGCTTTCATAGGCTGATCCATCGCGCGCAGCCCCGGGGGCGCCACTCTTCACATCATAGACGCTGCCCTTTTGCGTATCGGCGGGAGGAATCAAGACCCAAGTCCTATCGCTATCTGTAATCGGATCAGGCGGAATTTTCCTTAGGTACTTCTGCGTGACCAAGTCATCGAGTGTGGCCGGGTAACGCCCGCGATCTCCGTAGAACTTGTCGATTGAGTCGCGGATCTGGTGCAGGTTTTCCCGCAACACGGTTTCTTTAGCCTTGTCGATGCTGCTGAAATAACGTGGCACGGCAAGCGATAGCAGCAAGGCAATTATTGCCATCGTGACCAGGAGCTCGATCAGTGTAAAGCCTGACGCGGCTCGTGTTCGTGAGGAATATCGCAAACGCATGTCGGCGCCTACCAATCCCGGTACGGTAGGCCGTTGATGCCGACACCCTGCGCCTGCGAATAGACGTCGTAAACGTCCTCTCCGGCGCGGGGGCGATCATGCGGACTCTGGTAGCTGCGCTTGCCCCATGTCTCCTCGGCCTTGAGATCCGGATCGGCCAGCGGATCTCGTGGAATTCGTCGCAGGAAATGTATCCGGGTACGTGACGGACTGCGTGCGTCTTCCACGCCTTCGACCAATAACGCGAGTGACTTTGGATACCCGGAATCTCCGGCGCGAAGGATGATGCGGCCCTCGTCCACAGCCTGCTTATGGGCATCAATGGCTTCACGGATTTGCCGCAGCGCACCACGAAGTTCGCTCTCTTTCATCCTACGCGTCGTCATCTCGGCAACGGGTAGTGCGATCATGGCCACGAGTCCGATCAACGCCAGCGTCACCAGCAGTTCGATCAGAGTGAAGCCCCGTGTTCGCATGGCCTGCTAGGGCGTGACGGTAACGCCGATAAGCGCGGCGGCCGTCTGCCGAGACGGCCGGCCGGAACTGCCGACAGCCATGGTGGGCAGCGCCGTTACAAGGCTGCTGGGCAACGGTTTCAACGCCCTGAATTCAAGTTCCACCAATTCGCCATCGCCTCGAATACCCTCACCAGCGACGTTTTGCGTTACAAAGATCATCCCGGCGGCGCCCACAATGCGCTTGGTGAACTCAACTTTCTTTCCTGCTTGCGAGAGAAAGGCACCGGCGCGTGCATCCACCGCCTCAAGTACCGTCGGGTCGTATTTCACCTGAATCGGCAATGCAGAAATCGCCTCGGCCGCTGATACGCTCAGTTTCAACTTGAAAACCCCACCGACCTTCGTCGCCGGGCTTCCCTCCCAGCGCAAGATAGGTGCCGCAGCGGAAACACCGCTTTCTGAAGCATCCGCCGGAGCGGTTCCAGTGGCCCCTGCCGGCGACGCCGCTGGCAGTGTCAAAGTTGGAGCGGGCCCGGAACCAGTTGGCGTGGCCGCGTACGCGGCAATTGGCTTGAGCATCGGATTATTTTCCGTGCCGGACCAGAACTCGGTCGGTACATGTGTCGGCGGGACCAGCCCGCGCACAAGGCGCGGCGTAATCGAAAGCACCAATTCGGTCTTCTGATTGTCATCCTTTTGACTTGAAAACAGCCGGCCAATCACGGGAAGATCGCCCAGCCCCGGAACCCGTTGTGCAGAATTGCGCTCGGTATCGTTGATCAGGCCGCCCAGTATTTGGGTTTCGCCGTCCTTGAGGCGCAATACCGTCGACGCATTCCGGGCGCCAATCTGGTACGACAGGCTGCCGGCTTTGCTGGTGACTTCCTTGACAACGGAACTCACTTCCAGAGCCACCTTGATGGAAATCTCGTCGTCGGGATAAACCGTAGGTTCAACGTCAAGCTTGAGACCGACATCGACGTACTGAACGCTTTCGGAAACGAATCCCGTCGACGTTGACGTGGTCGTGATCACAGGCACGCGATCACCTATCTTGATCTGTGCCTTTTCGCGGCTGTGGGTACGCACCCGCGGATTGGCCAGGATGTTGGTGTCGCCGACTTCGCGGCGTAGATTGAGCACCAAGGGGGTAATCGTGGCTCCAGTGCGACTTGAGTTGGAGGTATTGAGGTCGCGCAACGTTAATACGGTCCCCGTGCTGGGAAGCGGAACGAGAGACAGCTGGTTCGGAAACTGGATGCCGAGCTCCAGCAAGCGCGAGCGCTGGACCTCGATCACCTCGACGTCGAGCATGACTTCGGGCTCGCTGATGTCCTGGGTGGCGACCAGGCGCTCGGCCAGGCGAATCATTGTCGGGGTATCGCGCAGGATGACCAGGTTGAGCTTGTCGTCTACAAACACGTTCTTTGCCTTGAGCACGGTTTTCAGCATGTTGGCGGTTTGCTTCGCATCCGCGTTGGACAGGAAGAAGCTCTTGACCACCAGTTCCTGGTGGGCGGTCTGCTTGGCCGCCGTGTTCGGGTAGATCAGCAGTGTCGTGTCGTTCATTACTCGGCGGTCAAGCTGGTGGGTGGTCAGCAAGACATCCAATGCATCCTCGACGGTGACCTGCCGCAGAAATACGGTAGTGGGAAGGTTTGGTGCGACTTCTTTGTCCAGGATGAAATTGAGGCCGCTGTGCCGTGCAAGGACTTCGATGACCTGCTTGAGATTGGCATCGCGGAACTCCAGGGTGACCGGTTTCTTGAACGTATTGCGCAGAGTGCTAGGTAGCGCCTGATTGCGGCCCAGCTTGTCGTCGATCTTTCGCCGCAGGGAACGCGCATCCGCAAGCTGCGGGTTCTCCTGCTGGACGCGGTTCAAGCGCAATTCGGCCGCATCGATGTTGCCGGCGTCAAACTGCGCATTGGCTTCCTTCAACAATGTGGAAAGCCGCCGTGCCTGCTCGAGGCTGGTGAGTCCCACCACGGCCGCCTTGTTGCCTGGATCGATCTTGATGGCCCGGCGGTAAATCGTTTCCGCTTCATCAAGGCGCCCCGCGCCCCGTTCGCGTTGTGCGTCGCCAATCAGGCGAGTTGCAGTCGATTCGCGTGCCGCTGTCAGGCGAAGGCGAAACTCGATATTGTCCGGCGCTTCCGTTGTCGCTCGCTCAAGTGCGGCAATTCCTTCTTCCGCCCTTCCTTCGGCAAGCAGTTGGACACCATCCCGATGCGCCATCTGGCCTGCACAGCCACCGAGGATTAGGAATAGCACGATGGCCGCCGACCGGCGAATGGCGTGGATTGTCATGAACTCACTCATTGGAATTACCAATAAACATGGTTTGGCGGATATTCAGCGGAAGATAGACAAGGTGCAGGTGGGTGCCGTCAAACTTGTCGACGAGATAGGCGGGTTCGATACGATCTCCCACGCGTACTGCAATTGTTTCACTCCCACGCATCAGGATGAAGCTGGCCGGCTCGCCTGAATCAACGATGCGCCCGAAAAATCGGAAGGGCAGCGGCGGGGCTTGCGGCGGCAAAGGCACAACCGGCGCCACTACGACAGGTGGCGGAGGGGGCTCCCAGGTGCGTGGTACAAACGGATCGACGTCTGCACGCCCGCGTTCAGGGCTTATCTCCTCTTTGACACCCAGAGCCTTGCTGGGAAGGGGATCCGGCGATGCTTGCATTGGCGAAGTTGTCGGGGCCGTTGTCATTCCTTCGCTTGATGGTACTGACAACCAATAGGCGGTGGGTGCCGCCAATGCCGTCAACATCAGAAGCCATCGGCCGCTCGCAATCACAGTCAGTAGTGCACTCGATCTCATTTGGGATCCAGTTCAAACGACAATTTCAGATCAGCATCGAGCATCGGTTCGGTCGCGCGGCCGCGCTGCAGGACCAGGCTGTCGATCTGCGCGCCGCGGCCAACCGCCAAGGCATCATTCAGATAGCTACGGATGGCCTTGTAGCTGCCCTTGGTGGGAAGGCTGACTTCAATTCGTCGCCCTCCATCCTTGTCGATAACTGTGTAGGACGCGCGATCTACCATAACAGTGCTTGATTCGGCGGCGGTATTGAGCCGGCGGATGATCTCGATGGGGTCGGCAACCGGTTTTGCTTCTGCCGCGGAAGCATTCGCATCGCGATGGGCCGTCGGGTCGGTGACCGGGGTGCCTTTGCCTAGGGTTTCCCTTAACCTCAGCGCTTCATTGTTTGCAGCGTCAAGCTGCGCCCGCATTGGTACCACCGAATTTAAATAGAGCGACCCGCAGAACAGGAAAAGTCCAATCCCGACCAGCCCGGGAATCCCAATTGAGTGGAGATCGCGCAAATTCATCGCGGCGTCTCCTTCCAGAGTGCCTTTGCCGAAAATCGCAAGGGACGGCGGGCATGGTCGCGAGCGATCTCGTAGTCTGTCAGGCGGACGTCCGCCAAGATGGGAAGCGTCGATAGCCGTTTGACGTAGTCCGTCATCGCCGCGAAGTCTTTGGCTTCGCCACGCACCGAAATCTCCGTGGCACCCGGTTCCATGGACAGCAGGGTGACGGTTTCATCGGCTGCCGTTTCGAGTCCGCTGAACAGCGCTTCCCATTGGTTGCGCGACCGACGAATTCTGCCGGTGACGTTGTCGCCGACCGGATGGGTGGCCGATTGCTTGTCGAAAAGGCGTTGGCGTTCCACATCCCGCTTGAGCCGGGCCAAGTGGCTCTCACTTTGCATCAGGTCGTCGTCGA
The DNA here is from genome assembly GCA_021413665.1 of Rhodocyclales bacterium. Lineage (GTDB taxonomy): Bacteria > Pseudomonadota > Gammaproteobacteria > Burkholderiales > Rhodocyclaceae > Sulfuritalea. Next base: position 14,683 of record JAIOPW010000245.1, read on the forward strand.
TTTCAGCATGATATCGAACCGTAACAATCGTCATTACGATCCCGATGACCATCAAAATCACCCCGGGCAACGGCCAAGGCGTGTTTCTTTGGTTGAAATCGAGAGTAAGGCGCTGCATCGGGATCAGGCCAGGAGCGAGGATGCGGAATGGCCATTCCAGCGCGGGGGAATGGCTCGCACCCGTGCAGTCATTTCCGGTGGCAGAGTTGCCGAGCCGGTCAGATCGCGGAGCCAAAGCAGGGCATTGCCGGGAAACGGGCAAAGCTCGGCTTCCTCGGACAACAGCCGGGCGACTGCCCCAAGGTCCTCGAACGGTGCCAGGCGGCTCGTCACTGACTTCCATTCGTTATCGGCGATCCGCGCGATCGTCACTCGCCCGCCTTCGACAAGCACGAAGATGGCCGGGTCGGACCCCACGTGTTCCGCAATCCGGTTGAATGCCTCCATTACATCCGGGCGGATGGAGCGGAGCGTGCTGCGTTTGCCGATGGTGGCGCGCAAGTCTGTGAGCAGTCTTGATGGCGCAGCCGCGCCCAGGGTCGCCCGATCCTTTGGCGCGTCGCTCTGAACGATGTGCCAGTCCTGGCAGAGATTCCCGAAGGTGTGGCGAAAGACAATGCTGCCCAGTGCGGCCCGATCATCCGCCGCTTGCTTGGTCGGGTCGCCGGGAATGATGGCATAGCGCACGAAATGGCTGGACAGCACAAGTTCGACGCTCGACGTCTGCCATCGGGTGTCGCGAAGGAGGTCCTGCAGGGCGGCCAGCCCCGGCCGCCACAGGGTGGTGGCGTCGGCATTCAGTCTCACGTCGTGGCTCGCGACGGGATGAGGGCGCACGCCCTTTCCCAGCCGGACGGCGGTAAGCCGGTCCGGTGCCAGCCCAATCACCAGTCGGTCACGCCACAAAGGTGACACGATTGATTTCCTCAAGTGTGGTTTCGCCCCGTCTAACCAGGGTCAATGCGGCATCCCGCAGTGAATGCATGCCGTTACGGGATGCCGCCTCACGCAACTGCCGCGTGGGCGCTCCGGCGACGATGGCTTCGCGCATGTCATCCGTCAGGCGCAGCAACTCGGCAATGGCACGCCTTCCCTTGTAGCCGGTACCATGGCAATGGGCGCAGCCGCGGCCGCGACGGAAAACATAGATGTGGCGATCCGCCTCGGCGATGCCGGACTCTTCCAGCAATTCACTGGAGGGGTTATCTTCCACGCTGCAGGTGGTGCACAGCATCCGCACCAGGCGTTGCGCCAGGATGCCGTTGATCGCGGAAACAAAGCTATGGGCCGGGACGCCCATATGAAGAAACCGGCTGATGACGTCGAACACGTTGTTGGCGTGGACGGTCGTCAGCACCAGGTGTCCGGTCAGCGCCGATTGCACGGCGATTTCCGCCGTCTCCGAATCACGGATCTCGCCGACCATGATCTTGTCGGGGTCGTGGCGAAGTATGGAGCGCAGCCCGCGCGCGAAGGTCAGCCCCTTCTTCTCGTTGACGGGAATTTGAAGCACGTCGGATAGTTGATATTCGACGGGATCCTCGATGGTGACGATCTTGTCGCGCCCATCGTTGATCTCGCTGATGACGGCGTAGAGCGTCGTGGTCTTTCCGCTGCCGGTGGGGCCCGTCACCAGCAGCATGCCGTAGGGTTCCCGGGCCAGGCGACGTATGCGGTGAATGGTTTCATCTTCGAAACCGAGGGACTCCAGGTTGAGGCTGCTCAACTGATCGGTCAGGGCGTGCTTGTCGAGAATGCGAAGTACCGCATCCTCGCCGTAAACGCTGGGCATGATGGAAACCCGGAAATCGACGTCGCGGCCGTCGATCGATACCTTGAACCGTCCATCCTGTGGCACCCGGCGCTCCGCGATATCCAACTCGGCCATCACCTTGATGCGGGAAATGACATGTTCCGCGGTCTGGATGCTGTTTCGTTCAGCAATGCGGGAAAGAACGCCATCAAGTCGGTATTTGACGCGCAGTCCGTCGGCGGTGGATTCAAGATGAATGTCGCTGGCACCGGCACGATACGCGTCGTACAGAGTGGAGTTCGTCAGGCGAACGATCGGACTGGTGTCGGAATGTATCGTGTCCAACTGCAAGGATTCGATCGCATTACCTCGGGCTTCGGAGTTCACCGCATCCGGATCGACGGCGTCCATGGCGCGCACGGCGTCGGAGTGGGTTGCGAGCACAGCCGAGATATCGCCGCGTTCCGCGAAGCACAATGAAAAAGGGCGGGCAAGCCGCGCATCGGCCCATGACCGGAGATCGGTAGCCATTTCGCGGCTCACCGCCAGCCGCAGGATGCCGTCTTCGCCTTGCAGCAGCAAACAGCCATGCCGAATGGCCTCGCCATAGGGCAGGACGTCGAACACGGGTTTGAGCGCGTAGAGGGCGTCGATGTCCAGCACGGGTATTGTGGCGTTCATTGCAGGCTGCCCGCCAGCTCGAAAATCGGCAAATACAGCAGGACAACGATCAAGGCGATGAACAGGCCGATGCCCAGCATCAACAAGGGTTCGAACAGTTTGACGAACCATTCGATCCAGCGCGAGGTGTCGTCATCAAGAAAATCGGCAATCCGGATCATTTTTTCGCCTACGTCACCGGACTTCTCGCCGACCTTCAGTAGATCGCTGGCGACCGCTGGGGCGAGTCCGCTTTCCTCCATCGCTGCCGACAAGGCTGCGCCGGCGCGAATTTTGGAGATTGCACCATCCAATGACAGTTGACGCTCATGGTCCAGCAAAATGCGGGCAAGTTCCAAGGCGCCGACTATCGGGATCCCGCTTTGCACCAGCATGCCCAGCGTCCGGTAAAAACGGGCCAGGACGAAGGCCTGATAGTGGTGTCGCAGCGACGATCCGGAGGATAGGGTTCGCCACAGGCGTGCCGCCAGCTTTTGCTTTCGCGATGTCCAGATCGCGCCGCCCACCAGCAGTACCAGGCTGATGGCCAGCGCTGCTCCGTGATCCTGCACCAGCGTTCCCCACTGCATCAGCAGTTTAGACATCCACGGCAGGTCGCGACCGAAGTCTTCGTAGATCCTGCTGAAGCGCGGCACGACATAGATCATCAGGAATGCGATAACAAGTCCGCCGACGCATACCAGCAGCGCCGGATAGATGGCCCCAGCCTTGATCCGCTCACGCACGATATCCATCTGCTCGCGATATGCGATGAACCGGCGCAAGGCCTCGGACAGTCCGCCGGTGCGTTCGCTTGCGGAGATCAGGGCGACGTATAAAGGAGGGAAGGTTGCCGTCTTTGCCCTGACCGCCATAGAGAACGGCTTGCCCTCACGCAAGTCTCTGATCAACTCATCGATAACGTTCCGTCGTTCTGGCGTTTGTTCCTTGCGCGCCAATGCGCCGAGCGCTTCGATTAGGGATAAGCCGGCGTCGAGTAATGATCGCAATTCGTGGCTGAACTGCAGAATGTCGAAGGTGACTTGCCGTCTCAACGACCCGGGATAGCGCCAGCGTTGCTGGATCGAAATGACTTCCAGTCCATCGGCAGAAATTCGCATACGCGCATCGTCGGTGCTGGAGGCCTCAAGCGAACGCAGCACGACCCCGTCGCGGGGATGAAGCGCCTTGATCTCGAATCTCACGGCTGAGGCTACCAATTGGTGATATCGGCGTCTTCGCCGGTGCCGCCAAGGCGGCCATCGCGTCCGAGTGAGAGCAGATCGTAATCGCCGTGCTCCCCTGGGCTCTTGTAGATATACGGCTTGCCCCACGGGTCAGCGGGTACATCTTTCTTGAGGTAGGGGCCGGCCCAACGCGACACGCCCGCAGGCTTCACAATTAACGCACCGAGGCCTTGATCCGTCGTCGGATAGCGTCCGACATCCAGGCGGTATTGATCGAGGGCTTTGTCCAGTCCATCGATTTGAGCACGTGCCGCCTTGACTTCGGCCTTGCCAAGCTGGCCGAAATATTTCGGACCGACATAGCCGGCCAGCAGGCCAATGATGGCGACGACAACCAGCAATTCGAGCAGCGTGAAACCTCGAATACGACCAGATCGGGCTGTACGTTTGGATGGTGGAAGCATTGAGTAGGAACCGTGATTTTGTTTCCAGGAAAGCAGCATCTTCCTCGGTGTCATTCTACCCACACGTAGGCATTTGTCGTCCGTTGTCGTAATCGGTAAATCAAAGAGATGGCCGTTTCCGGTGTGAATCCTTTGGCATCAAAGATTGGTTGAGTTATTAGATACTGCTAAAGGCATAGTGCCAAAGGCATATTGACATGCAGAATGTCTGGCGACTATGATGCAGATGATTTATCAAAATTGCAGGTGTCATGCTCTAGGCGTGTGGCTTACGAGCTTGCCTCTAGCTGCGATTGCGGTTTTGCAGGGGCAACCGACGATAGATCGGGCATTTGAACGATAGGTGGTATTGAGCAACAGGGCTGGATCTCGTGGGTTGATTTGCACGACAAGGGGCGGATGACGTGTTTTTGAGCCATTGCTTTTTCAGACTTGGAGTTGCCGTAAGCAGAGCCATGATTATTTTTGGCCTCGCTGTTGTTACCTCATCCCCCGGGCTCGGCGCTGCTCCAGGAAAGGTGTTCTCGGTGTTCTGGTACGACCCGCCCCACGCCAGAACGGTCTATGGACTGGACAATGCCGCTTTTGCCGTGGCCATCAGGGAATCAATGATAGCCAGCGGCTGGACGCCGAGTATCAGCATATCGAATGTAAACTCTCAATCTTGTGCTGGTGCCAACGTCAATAGCTATTGCGGTGTTAGCTATGTGCTTTACTGGTCCGGGCAGTGGTCAAACGAGCAGGTGTCTACAAAGAGACTGGCAGACAGTTGTCGCCCGGGAGAGTCGCTTGTTAATGGTAACTGTATTGTCATTCCGACGTGCGGCGTAGGGCAAGAGCTTTGGAATAACACCTGCGTACCTGTATGCGTTTCGGGTCAGACTCGAGACTCCAGTGGGGTCTGCCAGTGCCCGACTGGACAGGATGTCTATGGTGGGGCGTGCACGGCGACCTGTCCGGCAAATGCTTCTCATAGCAGTTCAGGAGGCTGCAGCTGCAACAGCGGATACGTCAAGACCGACGAGGGGCTCTGCGTAGAAACCCAGACTCCCAAGCAAACAGGAGAGCCTGTCGAGGAACTCTGCACGGGCAACCCCGTTAACGCCGGCACCGGCGACAAATTCCAACCTGAACTGATCTACAGCGGCACGGGCGCGTCGACGCTGACCTATCACTTGAGCTACACCAGCCGCAAGAGCGCCGACCTGTATCGTCCCGCGTTGGCCCACGGCCTGTACTGGACGCATGGCCTAGAACGCCGACTCATACCTGACAGCAGCAGCGGCACGACCGGGCCGAACCAGGTCAGCTCGCGCCGTGCCGACGGCAAACTCTATGGCTACACCCGGCAGGCGAATGGAAGTTACCTGGCGGACGCCGACATCACGGATCGG
>JAIOPW010000246.1 GCA_021413665.1 Rhodocyclales bacterium
GGCCACGGCAGTGTCGACATGTACAAGTCCATCGTGCATTCCTGCGACACCTACTACTACATGCTGGCCAACGACATGGGGATCGACAATATCTCCGCCTTCATGGGCCAGCTCGGGCTCGGCAGCCGCACCGGCATCGACATCGATGGCGAATCCGAAGGTGTGCTGCCTTCGCAGGAATGGAAGAAGAAGCGTTTCAAGAAACCCGAACAACAGAAATGGTATGCCGGTGAAACGATTTCCATCGGTATCGGCCAGGGTTACAACGCCTATACGCCGATCCAGCTCGCGCATGCCACGGCAAACCTGGCCAACAACGGCGTGGTGTTTCGCCCGCATCTGGTGAAGTTCATCACCGATACGAAGTCCGGCGAACGGACCCTGATCGAGCCCAAGCCGACACGTACCATCGGGCTCAGGCCGGAGCATGTGGAAGTCATCAAGAACGCCATGGTCGGCGTGAACAAGGAAGGCACCGGCGCACGCGCCTTCGCCGGCGCCGAATATGTGTCCGCAGGCAAGACCGGCACCGCCCAAGTGTATTCGCTGAAGGGTGCGGAATACAAGGCGGGCTCGGTGAAGAAGGAATTGCGCGACCACGCCCTGTTCATCGCCTTTGCACCCGCCGACCAGCCGAAGATCGCCTTGGCCGTGCTGGTCGAGAATGGCGGCTTCGGCGCCCAGGCCGCCGCTCCGATCGCGCGCCAGGTGCTCGACTATTACCTGCTTGGCAAGCGGCCCAAGGCGCCCGCTCCGGCCGATGAAGCCGCCGTCGAAGGAGACGGGGAATGAATCCCGGCATGGGCCTGGCACGTATCCGCGATCTCGCACGACGCCTGGTGGCGCCCATCGATCCACCGCTGATGCTGATCGCCGGTCTGCTGGTGCTGCTGGCGGTCGGGGTAATGGCAAGCGCGTCGCCGGAACGCATCGGCGCGCAGTTGATGAACGTGGCGGTCGCGCTGGTGGTGATGCGGATCGTCGCCCAGGTCCCGCCGCAGCGCCTGATGCACCTGGCGGTGCCGATCTACTTGGCCGGCGTGCTGCTGCTGATCGCGGTCGCCCTGTTCGGCGACGTGTCCAAGGGCGCGCGACGCTGGCTCAACCTGGGCTTCATGCGGGTCCAGCCCTCCGAGCTGATGAAGATCGCCATGCCGCTGTTGCTGGCCTGGTACTTCCAGCAGCGCGAAGCCATGCCGCGGCTGCGCGACTACGGCGTCGCCGCCGCGTTGCTGCTGCTGCCGGTGGCCCTGATTGCGCGTCAGCCCGACCTGGGCACCGCCATCCTGGTATTGGCGGCCGGCTTCTATGTGATCTTCTTCGCCGGCCTGTCGTGGAAGATCATGATCGGCATGGCCATTTCCGCGCTGGCGGCGGCGCCACTGGCGTGGAACCTGCTCCACGACTACCAGCGCAATCGCATCATCACGCTCTTCGATCCGGAAAAAGACCCGCTCGGCAAGGGCTTCCACATCATCCAGTCGACCATTGCCATCGGCTCCGGCGGCATATTCGGCAAGGGCTGGCGGGAGGGCACCCAGGCGCAACTGGAGTTCATCCCCGAGCGCCACACCGACTTCATCTTCGCCGTGTTCTCGGAGGAGTTCGGCCTCTTCGGCAACCTCGTGCTGCTGGTGCTCTATGCCCTGCTGATCGGACGCGGACTGATGATCGCGGCCAATGCGGCGACGCTGTTCTCGCGCTTGCTGGCAGGCGCCGTCACGCTGATCTTCTTCACCTATGCCTTCGTGAACATGGGCATGGTTTCCGGCATCCTGCCCGTGGTCGGCGTGCCGCTGCCGCTGATCAGCTATGGCGGCACGGCGCTGGTGACGCTGTTCATCGGCATCGGAATCCTGATGTCGATCCACGGCAACCGCATGTTGGTGCAGAAGTGAGCAGGAATCAGGGATCAGGGATCAGGGATCAGTTGCGCAGCGCGCCTGCCGTCGCGATACTGCTGTTGCTCGCCGCCTGCGGCACGCAGGCGCCGCGCCGGGTCGAAGGTCGCGGCGAGGCGCCACCAACCGCCGTATCGCCGGCGCCGACTTTTCGCGGCGATGGCAAGAAGCCGGCGCCGGCCATCAAGTACAGCGGACGGACCGGGCGACAGGCAGCCGGAGGACATCGATGCCATTCCGGATGCGGTGCCCAGGGTCGAGCCGCTGCATCGCTTCGCCAACAATCCGTATTCCGTGCTGGGCAAGGACTATGTGCCGCTGCGCGATCTGAAGCCCTACAAGGCGCGCGGCATCGGCAGTTGGTATGGCCGCAAGTTCCACGGCCAGAAGACCTCCAGCGGTGAGCCCTACGACATGTACGGCATGACCGCGGCGCATCCGACGCTGCCGATCCCGTCCTATGTTCGCGTCAGCAATCCGGCCAACGGCAAGTCGGTGGTGGTGCGCGTCCGTCAGCAATCCGGCCAACGGCAAGTCGGTGGTGGTGCGCGTCAATGACCGCGGCCCGTTCCATGCCGACCGCGTGATCGATCTTTCATGGACCGCCGCCTGGAAGCTCGGCTATATCGGCCAGGGCAGCACGCTGGTCGAAGTGGAATCCATCCTGCCCGGCCAGACCCTCGCCGCCGAGTCGGCGCCGACTCCGAGGACCCCGCCGCCGGTAGCGGGGGAAGAAGACCCGATCGCGAAGATGGCCGCTGCCGAGCCGGCGCCATCCCTGCCGCAGGTGCAGGACGCGCGCGGCCATTTCCTGCAACTGGGCGCTTTCGGCAGCCGCGACAACGCCGAGTCGCTGCGCGCGCGACTGGCGCGCGAACTCGGCGACCTTGCCGGCAAGCTGGTGGTGCAATCGGCCGGCAAGCTGTTCCGCGTCCAGCTCGGTCCCTGGCCGGATGCGGCCGCGGCGCAGCGGGCGGGTGCCGACCTGCGCGAAATCCTGGGCATGGCGCCGGTCGTCGTGCAGCGCTGAACAAAGGTCAGGAATCAGGGATCGCGAATCAGACGCTTGCGGCGGTCGGCCGGGGGCGCGGCCGTATAATTGGCGCCCTCTCCTACAGTAATTTCTCGATGCGTTTCCTTATCTTCTTTCTCGCGCTGCTGCCCGTTGCGGCAAGCGTCGCCCAGCCGCTTCCCGTGCCGACTGTGAGTGCGCGCGCCTGGCTGTTGATGGATTACGCCACGGGCCAGGTGCTGGCGTCGCAGGAGGCCGACATGCGACTGGAACCGGCTTCGCTGACCAAGGTGATGACGACTTACCTGGTGGCGGACGCGCTGGCGCAAAAGACGATCTCGCTGCAACAGCCGGTGACGGTGTCCGAGCGCGCCTGGCGCACCCAGGGCTCGCGCAGCTTCGTTCCCGTGAACAAAGGCGTGCTGGTCGACGAACTGTTCAAGGGCATGGTGATCCAGTCCGGCAACGACGCCTCGGTGGCGCTGGCCGAGGCGATTGGCGGCACGGAAGACGCTTTCGCCGCGATGATGAACCGCACGGCACAACGCATGGGCCTGAAGGACACGAACTTCCTTAACGCCAGCGGCTACTTCGAAGGCCCGGCGCCGAACCACTACTCCACCGCGCGCGACCTCGCCCGACTGGCGGCCGCGCTGATCCGCGACCATCCGGAAACCCATGTCCTGCATGCGATGAAGGAATACACCTACAACGGCATCCGCCAGCACAACCGCAACCGTTTGTTGTGGGCCGACCCGACTGTGGACGGCCTCAAGACCGGGCATTCCAACGCGGCGGGCTTCTGCCTGATCGCCACCGCCAGGCGCGGCCCGCGACGGCTGATCTCGGTGGTGCTCGGCACCGCCTCCGAGGAAGCCCGCGCCCGTGATTCACTCAACCTGCTCAACTGGGGCTTCGCCGGCTTCGACGCCGTCAAGCTCTACGACAAGGGCCAGGTAATTTCGCAGCTCAGGGTGTTCAAGGGCGTGCAAAACCTGGTTGGCGCCGGCTTCGCCGAGGACTTCGTGGTCTCGGTGCCGCGCGGCATGGCCGACAAGGTCACGGCGCAACTGGTCAGCCGGCAACCGCTGCTCGCCCCTGTCGCCGCCGGCAGTGTGGTCGGCACGCTCAAGCTGGCCGTGAATGGCCAGGCCTGGGGCGAGTATCCGGTTGTGGCGCAGAGCGCCGTACCCCTCGCCGGTTTCCTCGGCCGGTGGTGGGACGACGTCCGGCTGTTCTTCCAATGACGGCCCGCATCTTTCTCAACGGCCAGTGGCGCGCGGCGGAAGAGGCGCGCGTCCCGGTCATGGATCGTGGCTTCCTCTTCGGCGACGGCGTGTATGAGGTGGTTCCCGTGTATTCGCGACAGCCCTTCCGCCTTGAGCAGCACCTGGACCGCCTGCAGGAGAGTCTTGACGGCATCCAGCTCGTCAATCCCCTGCGTCGCGAGCAATGGCTCGCCACCGTCGCACAACTGGCGCGCGAAGCCGAATGGGAAGACCAGTCGATCTACATCCAGGTTACGCGCGGGCCGATGGCGGTGCGCAACCACGCTTTCCCGAAGGAGGTTGCGCCCACCGTCGTCGCGTTCGCCGAGGCGATGACCACACCGCCGGCCAGCCAGCGCGAGAAGGGCATCGCCGCCGTGTCCGCCGCCGACATCCGCTGGCTGCGCTGCGACCTCAAAACCACCTCGCTGCTGGCCAACTGCCTGTTGCGGCAGATGGCGGTCGTCGCAGGTTGCGTCGAGACCGTGCTGTTCCGCGACGGTTTCCTCACCGAGGGTTCCGCCTCGTCGATCTTTGTCATCAAGGATGGCGTGCTGCTGGCGCCGATCAAGAACCACCTGATGCTGCCCGG
>JAIOPW010000247.1 GCA_021413665.1 Rhodocyclales bacterium
AGCATTACATGTCGCGCGACCATGAACTGCTGCTTTTCGACGGTGCCGAGGCACTGATCGACGAACTGGCCACCGCCGGCCACATGCTCGCCGTGGCGACTGGCAAGACGCGCAAGGGTCTGGATCGCGCCTTCGAGGTCACTGGCCTCGGGACGCGCTTCCATGCCTCGCGCTGCGCCGACGAGTGCCATTCCAAGCCGCATCCGCAGATGCTCGAAGAACTGATGGACGAGTTCGGTGTCGAGCCGGCGGCTACCCTGATGATCGGCGACACCACGCACGACCTGCTGATGGCCAGGAACGCCGGGGTCGCCGCATTGGGAGTGGCGTATGGCGCGCATCCGCGGGAAACCCTGGAGGCCGAATGTTCTCTGTACTGTGCGGGGAACGTAGCCCAGCTCGCCGAATGGCTGCGGCGACACGCTTGAAGCGGCATCGGGTCTGTGCCAGCGGCGAACTGGCGGAAAGCGGGGCGGGTGTGCGCTTCACGGTGGATCGACCCGGAGGCGGCGAACCCGCGTTCGTCGTCCGGGACTGGCAACAGGGCGAGTTCTTCGATATTTCAGGCTTATACTTGATTTGCGCCACCCACGGCGCGCTCTATGCGCCGGATTCGGGGCGCTGTCTGGGCGGACGCTGCAACGGCAAGGGGCTGGTGGCGCTGGCGGTGGTCGAGGATGACGGGCAAATTTTCTTGGTTGAGGAAGGTGGAGACAGTGTCGGACAGCAATGATGTGAATTGGGAACGCAAGGTTCTCGAAAAGTTGGCCCTCGAGGCGCTGGCCGAGCAAAGACGCGGCCGTCGCTGGGGTATTTTCTTCAAGCTGCTCGGCTTCGGCTACCTGGCTGTCATTCTTGGCCTGGCACTGGACTGGGGGCAGGGAGACAAGATCGCCGACGGCTCGAAATTCACGGCGTTGGTCAGCCTTAACGGAGTCATCAAGGCCAGGGGGGATGCCAATGCCGAACATGTCATCGGCGCCTTGCAGGCCGCTTTCGAGGACAAACATACGGCAGGAGTGATCCTGCGCATCAACAGTCCGGGCGGCAGCCCGGTGCAGTCCGGCATCATCAATGACGAGATGCGGCGCCTGCGTGCCAAGCATCCAACGATTCCGCTCCATGTCGTGGTGGAGGACGTTTGCGCGTCAGGTGGCTACTACGTGGCCGCGGCGGCTGACAAGATCTTCGTGGACAAGGCCAGCATCGTCGGCTCGATCGGCGTGCTGATGGACGGCTTCGGCTTCACCGGCACCATGGAAAAGCTTGGTGTCGAGCGGCGGCTCCTGACGGCCGGCGAGAGCAAGGGCTTTCTCGATCCATTTTCACCGCAGAACGAGCAGCACAAGGATCATGCGAAGCAGATGCTGGGCGAAATCCATCAGCAATTCATCGACGTGGTGAGGAAAGGCCGCGGCAAGCGGCTGAAGGAAACGCCCGACATGTTCTCCGGGTTGATGTGGAGCGGCGCCAAGAGCATCGAACTCGGGCTTGCGGATGGCTATGGCACGGTCGACAGCGTTGCGCGTGATGTCTTCAACGCCAGCGATGTGCGCGATTTCAGCGTCAAACAGAATTTCGCCGAAAAGTTCGCCAAGCAGTTTGGCGCCGATATGGCCGAAGGCGCGGCGAACGTCCTGACGCGTTTTACGCTACGTTGATGGCGCCGACGCGCATGTCGGCCAGCAGCAGTTCCTGGGCGCAGATGCGTGCGCGTCGCGTCGGCTTGATGCGGTAGTCACCGTTGCCGTTCATCTCCCAAGCCTGGCTGTTGTCGACCAGGTAGGGCTTGAGGCCCTCCTTCAGCACCCGCCTTTTGAGCTTGGCCTCAAGCACCGGGAAGCTTATTTCGATGCGGCGGAAGAAGTTGCGCTCCATCCAGTCGGCGCTGGAAAGGTAGATGTTCTGCTTGCCGCCGGCATGAAAATAGAAAATGCGGTGATGTTCAAGGAAGCGTCCGATCACTGAGCGAACCCGGATATTTTCGGAGAGCCCCTTGACTCCCGGGCGCAGCGAGCAGACGCCGCGGACGATGAGGTCAATGCTGACACCGGCCGCGCTGGCTTCATACAGGGCGGTGATGATCTCCGGTTCGAGCAGTGAATTCATCTTGGCGATGATGCGCGCGGGTTCGCCGGCGCGTGCGGCTTCGGTTTCGGCGTGAATCGCCGACAGCATCTTTGAATGCAGGGAAAAAGGCGCCTGCCACAGGTGTTTCAGTGCAGTGGCCTTGCCCAGGCCGGTAAGTTGCTTGAATACCTCATTGACGTCGTCACCGATCTCCGTGTTGGAAGTGAGCAGGCCGAAGTCGGTATAGAAGCGCGTTGTGCGCGGATGGTAGTTGCCGGTGCCGAGGTGGATGTAGCGGCGGTAGCCGTGATCCTCGCGCCGCAACACCATCAGCATCTTGGCGTGGGTCTTGTAGCCCACCACGCCATAGACCACATGGGCCCCGACCTCTTCCAGGCGTGCGGCGATCGACAGGTTGGCTTCCTCATCGAAACGGGCCATCAGCTCCACCACCACGGTGACTTCCTTGCCCTTCTCCGCGGCGCGCAGCAGGTGTTCCATCAAGACCGAGTCGGTGCCGGTGCGATACACCGTCATCTTGATCGCCACCACTTGCGGATCATCCGCCGCCTGTTGCAGCAGCTGGATCACCGGGGTGAATGACTGGAAGGGGTGGTGCATCAGGATGTCATGCTTGCGGATGCTGGAGAAGATGTCGTAGCGCTTCGCAAGGACCTTGGGCAGGCCGGGCTGGAACGGTGCGTACATCAGGTCCGGGCGATCCACCTGGTCCGGCACCGACATCAGGCGCACCAGATTGACGATGCCCGGAACCCGGTAGAGGTCATCGTCGTCCAGGCCGAACTGCTGCTGCAGGAAGGCGGTCATGAGCTCGGAACAGTTGTCGGCGACTTCCAGGCGCACGGCGTCGCCGAAGTGGCGCTGCGGGAGTTCGCCCTGCAGTGCGATGCGGAGGTTCTTGACTTCCTCATCATCGACGAACAAGTCCGAATTCCGCGTGACGCGAAACTGGTAGCAGCCGAGCACGTTCATGCCCGAGAACAGCTCGCTGACATGTTCATGGAGAATCGACGAGAGGAAAACAAAGCCGTAGTCCACCCCGCAAAGTTCCTTCGGCAGCCTGATCACGCGCGGCAGCGCGCGTGGCGCCTGCACGATGGCGGCACCGGAGTTGCGACCGAAGGCGTCGGTGCCTTCCAGTTCGACGGCGAAGTTGAGGCTCTTGTTCAGCACGCGGGGGAAGGGATGCGAGGGGTCAAGTCCGATCGGGGTCAGCACCGGCATCACTTCCCTGACAAAGAATTCGCGTATCCAGGCGCGTTGCTCCTCGCTCCACAGGCTGCGACGGAAAAACGCAATGTCCTCCTTTTCCAGCGCCGGAAGGATGACGTCGTTGAGCAGCGCGTACTGTTCGGCGATCAACTGGTGCGCCTGTTCGGTCACGCGGCGGAATACCTCCAGTGGCGGCAAGCCATCGGCGCCCACGGCATGGCTGCCCAGCTTGATTTGCTCTTTCAGGCCGGCGACGCGGATTTCAAAAAACTCATCGAGATTCGACGAAACGATGCACAGAAAGCGCAAGCGTTCCAGCAACGGCACGCGCGCATCGGCCGCCTGTGCCAGCACACGCCGGTTGAAGGCGAGCAGGGATAACTCGCGGTTGAGGAAGTGTTCGTGAGGAAATGCGCGCGATGAGGGCATGACGGCTTTCAGAAGATTCGCATTGCATGATTATGTGTCAGTTTTGTTGCGTCGGCATGACAGGGATCAAATCAGGGGCAGGAGGTAGAATCGCCCTATGGCTTACGAACTGATCGCCGCGGTCGATCTTGGCTCCAACAGCTTCCGTCTGCAAGTGGGGCGGATTGTGGCCAACCAGATTTACCCCCTGGACGGACTCAAGGAGTCGGTCAGGCTCGCCGCCGGCCTGACCGTGGACAAGCGGCTTGACGCGGCCGCGCAGCAGCGCGGCATACAGGCTCTTTCGCGTTTCGCCGAACGTCTGCGGGACTTCGATCCGGGTGCCGTGCGCGCGGTGGCAACCAATACCTTGCGCGTGGCGAAGAATGCCGAACAGTTTCTCGAGAAGGCAGAGGCCGCACTGGGCTTTCCCATCGAAGTGATTGCCGGTCGGGAAGAGGCGCGACTGATCTATCTCGGCGTCGCCCACACCCTGGCCAATCCGCAGACGCGACAATTGGTGGTGGATATCGGTGGCGGCTCAACCGAGTTCGTCATTGGCCAGAACCTCGATCCGATCCGGCTGGAATCGCTTTACATGGGCTGTGTCAGCTACAGCCTGCGCTTCTTCCCCGAGGGGCGCGTAGACAAGCGCTCGTTCAAGGAGGCGGAACTGGCGGCGCGGCGCGAACTGCAGACGATCGTCCATGCCTACCGGGAGACCGGCTGGGACGAAGCCATCGGTTCGTCGGGTACGGCCAAGGCCATTGTCGACCTGCTGGAACTGAATGGTTATTCCGATCACGGTGTGACCCGCGAGGGACTTGAGAAGCTGCGCGCTGAGCTGCTGCATGCCGGCGAGGCATCGCGCATGAAGCTGCAGGGCCTGCGTCCGGACAGGATTCCGGTGCTGCCGGGTGGCCTGGCGATCATGTCGGCGATATTCAAGGAGTTCGGCCTGGAACGCATGGCATTTTCCGAAGGCGCTTTGCGGCTCGGCGTGCTTTACGACCAGCTTGGCCGTTACCACCACGATGATTTGCGTGAAGCAACGGTAAGTCGCTTCATGCAGCGCTATGAGGTGGACCGGAAGCAGGCGGCGCGTGTGGCCCATACCGCGCTCGCGCTGCTTGGGCAGATGGTTCCCTCGAGCAGGGAAGCGGGGCATCCGGACGCCCAATTCCTGGTCTGGGCTGCGCGCCTGCACGAGGTGGGAATATCGGTGGCCCATTCGAGCTACCACAAGCACAGTTCCTACATCCTCGCCAATGCCGACATGCCGGGGTTTTCGCGGCGCGATCAGGCTCGCCTGTCACGGCTGGTGCTCGCTCATCGCGGCAAGCTGGAACGGGCCCAGCCCCTGCGCGGAGAGGCTCCGGAGTGGACGCTTATTTTTTGCCTGCGAACGGCGGTGCTGCTGCATCGCGCGCGCGATGACCAGCCCCTGCCGGCGTTTGCCCCCGGATTCACGCGCAACGGATTCCAGATCACACTTGGCCTCGGCGGACTGGATGCCTTGCCGCTCACGGCCGCCGCTCTGGCTGACGAGGCGCAGCAATGGTCGGGGATTGGCGGCGAACTGCGGATGCTGCACGACAGCTGATGTTGCCCCGCATGAAGCGTGGTTATAATCAAGACTCTTCCATACTGTCGGCCCTAGTCCCTGCCTGATGTCCGTCGCGCACATTGAAGTGATCGTCCGCGAAGGCGGACGCATCGTCAGGCTTTCCGGACGCTGGACGCTGGCGACCACATCGCTGCGTGCGGCCGCATTGGCGGGCGAGCTCGGTCAGGTTGCGGACCCGGCCACGAGTTGGGACTGCCTGCAGCTCGAAGCAATAGACAGCGCCGGTGCCATGTTGCTGTGGCGTGCCTGGGGCCGCGCCATGCCGCCGCAGTTGTCGATCAAGCCGGAACATTGGCGGGTTTTCGAGCGTATCGACGTTGCCGATCATGAGCCTCGCGAGGCGGTCGCGCGGCTATCTCCGCTGCACGGCGTGATGGTGGTCGGTTCGGCGGCGATCGGCATCGGTCGGCATCTCGTCGATTTCGCCGCACTGATCGGCCAGTTCGGATTGAACCTGGTGCACGTGCTGCGCAATCCCGCCGACCTGCCGCGCCGGGAGATTTCCGCCAACCTTTACAAGAGCGGAGTGCGGGCGATGCCGGTGACTGCGCTGGTAGGGTTTCTTATCGGTGTGGTGCTCTCCTATCTGTCGGCCTTGCAGCTCAAGCAGTTTGGGGCGGACATCTTCATCGTGAATATCATCGGCCTCGGCATCGTGCGCGAACTGGGTCCGGTGCTGGTGGCCATCCTTGTCGCCGGGCGCTCGGGGTCGGCGATGACGGCGCAGCTTGGCGTGATGCGTGTGACCGAGGAAATCGACGCCCTGGCGACCATGGGCATCCCGCGCGGTTTGCGCCTGGTGTTCCCGAAGGTGGTTGCGCTGACCATCGCCTTGCCCCTGCTGGTTTTGTGGAGCACCGCCATCGCACTGATCGGCGGCATGGTCTCGGCCCAGTTGCAGCTCGACATCTCCTATGGCTTTTTCTTCCAGACCTTGCCTCGGGTGGTGCCGGCGGCGAACCTCTGGATCGGTCTGGCCAAAGGCGCGGTATTCGGCATGTTCGTCGCGCTGGTCGCCTGCCACTTCGGCCTCAGGGTGCGTCCGAACACGGAAAGCCTGTCGAGCAATACCACCGCGGCCGTGGTTTCGGCGATCACCGT
>JAIOPW010000355.1 GCA_021413665.1 Rhodocyclales bacterium
GGCGTGCCGGTGATCGCGTTCTTGCCGAGGCGAAATACCGCGACAGCGTATATCCCCAGCACCACCGGCCCCAACCCGTACAGTGCGCCGCGCATGATCGGCGTGGCGCCGAGTGCGGCGTAGACCGTGGTCAATGCCAGCATGATGAACAAGGCCGGCAGGACGAAGCAGAGGCCGGCCAACAGCCCACTCCACCCGCCGCCCCGTGCGTAGCCGAGAAAAATGCCGAGCTGCGTGGCGCCGGCGCCCGGCAGCAGGTTGACCAGCGCCAGCCCCTCCAGGAAGCGTTCCTTGTCGACCCAGCGCCGCTTCTCCTGCAGTTCGGCCTGCATGATGCCCAAGATCGCCGGACCGCCATAGGCCATGGCGCCGATCTTGAGGAAGACCGATGCGACCTCTCGCCCACTGGACCCGAAGCTGCTCATTGGGCTACTTGAACGGCCAGGGTGCTGCCGGATCCCATACCGGAATACCCATGAAGGCGTACCACGGGGCCATGACGCAGACGCCATAGGCGATGGCGATCAGTACCGACACCCAGCCTACCTTGGCATAGTCGGCCATGGTGAAGGTGCCGCTGCTGTAAGCGATGACCGCCGCCGTGATCTGCGTCGGCAGGATGTAGGCGAAGGTGTCGGTGTCCGAGATCAGCATGGTGAATGCCACCGGGTGCAGGCCGAGCTTGGGTGCCAGGGCAAGGAGTATCGGCGCCAGCACGAAGATGGCCGCCACGTTGGAGAGCATGCCGAGCCGGATGACATGCGTGCCTGCCATCAGGATCAGCAGGATCATCCACCAGGCGTGGCCGTGGGCCAGTGGATGGATGATGTCCGACAGCCATTGCGCCAGACCGCTGCTGCCCATGGCCGCGGACATGGATAGTGCCCCGGCAAGCAGCAGGAAGGTGCCCCAGATGGTGCGATCCTGCAGGTCCTTCCACTTGAAGCCGAACAGGCCGGGCGCGAAAAGTATCGCCAGCCCGATCAACGCGGCATTGTGCGACTTCACGCCGTGCCAGGTCTCGGTCACCCAGAGCGAGGCGATCAGTCCGAACACGGCGAGAATGAGCCATTCCGCCTGGCCGGTTTTCGGCAGTTCCGCGTGCTGTTTCTCCACGGCAGAAAAGCCGCCATGTATGCCGACGCTGCGCGTCCTGAAATAGCGCTGCACCCACCACTGGGTGATGACGAACATGCCGAGATAGGGCCATTGCAGCTTGAACCAGTCGATGTAGGACAGATTTATGGCCAGCTCGGTCTCGAACAGGCCCACCAGCACCAGGTTCGGCAGGTGTGCGGTCATGATGCACATGCCGCTGATCATCGAACCATAGACCAGGGTCTGGATAACGATGGCCTTCTTGCCGGCGCGTTCTTCCGGCGTGTCGCCGAACATTTCAGTGATGCCGTTTACCACCGGCAACAGCGTCGCCGCGCGCGCATTGGCGGCAGGAATGATCAGCGACAGCAGCATGTTGGCGGCAATCATCGCCCAGATCACCCCGTTCACCGTCTTCACCTTCATCTTGTGCAGCAGGCTCAGGGCGATGCGCCGATCCAGTCCCGCTGCCTGCATCACGGCCGCGAAGATGAAAGCCGCCAGGCAGAGGAACACAACGGGCGTGGTAAAGCCGCTGGCCGCCTTGGGAAACTTGTCGATCGCGCCGCTCATCACCAGCAGCATCGGGATCAACATGCCGGAAATGCCCACCGGAATCGCCTCGGTGATCCACATGATGCAGGCCCACACCACCACTGCCAAGGTCGCCTTGCCCGCCAATGTGAGGCCGGCGGGTATCGGCATCAACCAAAGAATGGCGAAGAAGGCGAGCCAGGCCACGACAAAGCCGCAAGCGCATTTGCCCGGCGCACGGCCCGAGGCGCGGATGTTGGTGCCCCAGTTGGTGAGGAAGCCTCTAAGGCTGTACGACGTGGCCTGGCTCATGGACGGGCTCCTATTGGAGATTGGTGGCGGTGAGAGAAACCAGCAGCACGCCAATTACCGTGTTGCCATCCTTCACTGGCGCCGCGATCTGCACGGTGTCGATGTTGGTGCTGGGGTCGGGCTTGGACTCGCCTTGCTGCCAGACCTTGCCGGCGAATGCCTCGTCGAAGTTCGGCTTGCCCTTGCCGATGTAGATCGCCGGCATCGAGGTGAAGGCCACGCGATGACTCTTGTCGCCGGACAGCACGATCTTGTTGATGCCTTTCGCGTCGGCGCTCATCCACTGGGTCATGAGCTGGCCTGCGGCGTTGTCGACCAGTCCCTTGACCGAAGCATCACTCTCCTTCAGGTCGCGCCACTTGGCATTGCCCATCATGGGCAGCGGCCCCTTGGCATTGGACTCCTTCACCGCCTTTACGATCAGGGGATCGGCGGCCCAGACCAGCGCCTGCTTCTTGTGGGCGTCGATCTTCGGCTGCATTTTTGGCGTCACATCGCCCGCCGATGCGGGGCTTGTTCCGCCCAGCGCAAAACAGCAAGCCATCACCTGAATTGCAGACCGCGAAATCAACTTGAACAATGTGCCGTGTGCCATCACTTCCTCCTTTTGTCGGATCCCATCGCGCGGCTGGACTGCTCGTCCTTGACCACCCGCATCTTGTTTCAGGTGCTCGTCCTTGCGTTACTTGAACTGCTTTACTAGTATTCGCCCCTAAGGAGACTCTGTCTGTCGGCCAGCCGACATTCGACAAATATGCATGGTCGAGTTTGCCGAATTCAAAAGGGAGACGGTGTGGAATCGATCCAAGGGCAAGGCGGCCTCCAATCGGGACAGACAGACTTCCTGGCCCGATTGAGCAGCATCGACGCCGAACACCTGATCCAGGCCAGCCAGCGCAAGCTGTTTGCCAAGAGCGAGTTCGTCTTCAAGGCCGGCGATGCCGGCCGCAACGTCTATTTCCTGCAGCAGGGCCGGGTCAAGATCTGCCAGCCGGCACAGGACGGCAAGGATGTCATTCTCTGGTTCTGCTTTGCCGGCGACATGTTCGGCATGGCCGAGGCTGCCCAGGGTGGCGGGCGCATTGTCCATGCGCAGGCCTGCGAGACATCCGAAGTGCTCGTATTGTCCCAGACCGAGTTGACCGAATACCTGCAGACGCACACGGCCGCCGCGTTGCTCATCATGCAAGTCATGGCCGGACGCTTGCGTGCGCTGGGCGATGTCGTGGTCAACCTCATCAACGACGACGCCCGGACACGCATCATCAAACTCATCCTGAGGCTTGCCACCCGGCACGGCATCAGAGCAGGCCAGGACATCCACCTCAATATTCACCTGACCCACCAGGAAATCGCCGAGATGGTCGGCACCACGCGCCAGACAGTGAGCAGCGTGCTCGGCGACCTGCAGCGTCAGGGTCTGCTGCGCCTGGAAAACCGGCGCATCCGGATCGACAGCACGGAGTTGCTGGACGAGATGAGGAACCCGACCTGATCCGGCTGGTGGGGTTGCCCGCGCTTGTTGTACGGCATACAAGCGCCGGCCAGGTGCCCTGCAACCTGCTGGCAGGATTGGAAGCGGGACAGGCGGATACCCCTCAGCCCTTGAGCCGTCCGGCGAAAACCTTGCGCAATTTGGCTGCCTTGGGTGCGACGACGAACTGGCAGTAGGACTGGTCCGGGTTGTTGGCGAAGTAATTCTGGTGATGGTCTTCGGCCGGCCAGAAAGTCGGCGCTGGCGACACGGCGGTCCGAGCGGTATTGGCTGCCGACGTCGTTGCCCTGGCGGTTCGGCGTGGTCGGGTCGTGGATGGCAAAGAAGGCTTGCAGCAGCGTGCGGTAGTCGATCACGGCGGGATCGAAGCGCACCTCGACCACCTCGGCGTGACCGGTATCGCCGCCGCAGACGCTGCGGTAATCCGGGTTCCGCATCTGCCCGCCGGCATAGCCGGAGATTACCGACGCGACGCCGGCCAGTTGCACAAAGGCGGCTTCCAGGCACCAGAAGCAGCCGCCGCCCAGTGTGGCAACGGCAGTTGCAAGTTCGGTGTTGCTTTCGCTGTTCATTCGATCCTCCCGCAACGCAAGCTGATGGGCCAGACGATGGTCTTCCGCGCGTCCGGTGCCGGCCAGAATTCCTCCAGGCGCCCGCGCAAGGCCAGGCACGGGTCGACGCCGGTCTCCTTCATGCAACGCTGCGTCGACGACCAGGTACGCAGATAGTCGAGCACCTCTTCCAGCGTCAAGTCGCGACGGATCTCGAAATCCGGCGTCTCGATGTCGGCGCAGGGAAAAGGCATGCCGCGGTAGCCGAGGTCGACCCAGCGCCGTTCGGGCGGCCAGTAGGCGCCAACCGTATTGGTCGAGTAGTCCCTGACTATTTCCGTCAGTGCGGGGTCGCCGTGCAGCAGCGTGTAAGTCCAGGCTGCGAACAGGCCTCCCGGTCTGAGCACCCGCCTGGCTTCGGCGAAAAAGGTTTCGTTGCAGAACCAGTGCAGGGCCTGGGCGACCGTGACCAGGTCGCAGCTCCGATTGCCCAGGCCGCTGACTTCGGCCGGCGCCTGCCGGTAGTCGATGCGGGAATGGGGCTTGGCCTGGGCCAGTTGCTCGGCCGAAAAATCCGTGGCGCGAACCTGTTTGAAATGCGCTGCCAGCGCCAGCGCGGCCTGGCCGTTGCCGGTGGCGCAATCCCAGGCCAGATCGCGCGCCGGTGATTGCGCGGCGAGCCAGGCGAAGAGTTCCGGCGGGTAGGACGGACGGTGCCGCGCGTAGTGCGCGGCATGGGCCGAGAAGTGGTCGGTGGCTGGAACTTTCAGACCCGCTCGATGATCATGGCAATTCCTTGGCCGACGCCAATGCACATGGTGCACAAGGCATAGCGGCCAGCCGTGCGATGCAGTTGGTACATCGCGGTCGTCACCAGGCGCGCACCGCTCATGCCGAGCGGGTGGCCGATGGCGATCGCGCCACCGTTGGGATTGACCCGGGGGTCGTCGTCATTGATGCCGAGGTCGCGGGTTACGGCCAGGCCCTGTGCGGCGAAGGCCTCGTTGAGCTCGATGACGTCCATCTGGTCGAGTCGCAGGCCCGTGTTCGCCAACAGTTTCTTCACCGCCGGGGCGGGACCGAAGCCCATGATTCGCGGCGCCACGCCGGCGGTGGCCATGGCCACGATGCGCGCACCCGGAATCAGGCCGTGCTGTTTGGCGGCGGCCGCCGAGGCGATCAGCAGGGCGCAGGCGCCGTCGTTCACCCCGGAGGCGTTGCCCGCGGTGACCGTGAGTTCCTGGCCGTTGATACCCTTGAGCTTGCCGAGCATTTCCAGCGTGGTGTCGGGGCGCGGATGTTCGTCGGTATCGAACAGTTTTGGCTCGCCCTTTTTCTGGGCGATTTCGACCGCCACAATCTCGTCCCTGAAGCAACCGGCGGCCTGGGCGGCGGCCCAGCGCTGTTGCGAGCGCAGGGCGAAGGCGTCCTGGTCGGCGCGGCCGATGCCGAATTCGGCGGCGACGTTGTCGGCGGTTTCCGGCATCGAGTCAACGCCGTATTGCTGCTTCATCAGCCTGTTCACGAAGCGCCAGCCGATGGTGGTGTCGTACACCGCGTTGTTGCGCGAGAAGGCGCTGTCGGCCTTGGGCATGACGAAAGGGGCGCGGCTCATGCTTTCGACGCCACCGGCGATCATGAGCTCGGTTTCGCCGGCCTTGATTGCCCGCGCGGCGGTGCCGATGGCGTCCATGCCGGAGCCGCAGAGCCGGTTGATGGTGGCGCCGGCCACGGTCACGGGTAGGCCGGCGAGCAGGGCGGCCATGCGCGCCACGTTGCGGTTGTCCTCGCCGGCCTGGTTGGCGCAGCCGTAGATGACGTCCTCGACCCGCGCCCAGTCGACCTTGGCATTGCGCGCCATCAGGGCCTTGATCGGCAGCGCGGCCAGGTCGTCGGTGCGGATGCCGGACAGCGTGCCGCCGTAACGGCCGATCGGGGTGCGTACCGCGTCGCAGATGAATGCCTGTTCGCTCATGCTTTCTTAGCTTTCGTCGAAGAAATTGCCCTTGATGCGGGTGGAGCGGCCGCGAAACACGGCAATCGTCTTGCCGTTCTGGTTCGTGACCTCGATATCGTAGATGCCGTTGCGGCCACCCTGATGCCGTGCGCCGCCGACGGCCGTCAGTGTATCGCCGAGATGGGCCGGCGCGACGAAGTTGATGTCGACACCGGCCGCGACGGCGCGGTGGTTGAAGCTGTTGCAGGCATAAGCGAAGTTGGTGTCGGCGAGGGCGAAGATGAAGCCGCCGTGGCAGATGCCGTGGCCGTTGACCATGTCCTGGCGCACCGGCATGGTGACTTTGGCGCCGCCGGGTGTGGTGCTGACGATGGTGATGCCCAGGCCACGCGCGGCGTGGTCATCGGGCCACATCACCGCCGTGCACCGTTCGGCAATTTCCTGCGGGGTCGGCGCCATCATTCGCCCGTGAAGTTGGCGTTGCGCTTTTCCATGAAAGCGGCGACGCCTTCGCGGTAGTCGTGACCAAACCCCAGTTCCTGCTGGCTGGCGCGTTCCAGTTCGAGCTGCTGTTCGAGGTTGTTGCCACTGCTGGCATAGAGCGCCTGCTTGGTACGTGCCAGGCCCTTGGTCGGCGCACTGCTGAAATGGGTGGCGATTTTTTCCGCTTCTGCCATCAGCTTGTCGTCGTCGAGGCACTTCCAGATCAGGCCCCAGGATTCGGCCTGCTCGGCGGAAAGCTTGTCGCCCAGCATGGCGAGCCCCATGGCGCGTGCGGTACCGACCAGACGCGGCAGCACCCAGGTGCCGCCGGCGTCGGGCACCAGGCCGAGCTTGCAGAAGGCCTGGATGAAGCCGGCGGAGCGCGCGGCGAGGACAATGTCGCAGGCCAGCGCGATGCTGGCGCCGGCTCCCGCCGCCACGCCATTGACGGCGCAGATGACGGGCATTTCGAGTGCGCGCAGGCTCAGTATCAGCGGCTTGTAGAAAGTTTCGATGGTGTAGCCGAGATCGACAGGGTCGCTGCCGACCGAGACGTTGCGGTCGGCAAGGTCCTGGCCGGCGCAAAAGCCTCGCCCGGCTCCGGTCAGCAGGAGCACGCGGGCATGCTTGTCGCGGGTCTGCGCCAGGGCGTCGCGCAGTTCAAGATGCATCTCGCCGTTAAAGCTGTTGAGCCGGTCGGGTCGGTTGAGGGTGATGCGGGCGATGCCGCCTTCGATGGAAAACAGGATGTTCTGGTAGGTCATCGGCGGGCTCGCGATCAAGCGGGAACGGACAGGCCGAGGCGCTTGAGCGCGGCGGCGGACTGCGCCTTCCAGTCGGCCAGCATTTCCGCGCTGCCGCGGCGGCGCAGGCCGTACTGGATGTAGATGGTCGCATGGTGCGAATCGACGCGGCCAAAGGTCGCCGCGACCCGCGGATGCCAGTAGTCGACGGCCGCCTGCGCGGCCGCCTTGCTGCCGCTGCGCTCTATGGCCTGCCTGACTCCGCTTTCGCCGAGGTGGGCATGCTCCCTTTCGCGCGGCAGGATCTGCGCTATCGTTTCTGCGAGGGGCAAATAGGAGCTTTGCTCCATCTCCGCCAACTGGATCGAGGTGGCCTGACCCATCAGCATGTTGAAGACGATCGCATCGTCCCAGCCTTCCAGCGGGTAGTGGAAGACATTGAGCCGTTTGTCGCCGCCGATGCGGCGTGTGCCCAGGTCGACATTGCGGTCAAGGCGCGAATCCCAGGCATGGGAGCGCACATAGAGCATGGGATTGACGCCGAAGGGCTCAAGCCGTTTGAGCGCCATCTCGGCATGCACGTATTTTTCGGTGACAATCTTCGCCGCGACGATGCGTTCGCGCACTCCCGGACCCCGGTTGATGAACGGGCAGAAGCCGGCGGCGCCGGCCAGTTCGGAATCGGCGAAGACCACCACCAGGCGCATCAACTCGTTGCGATAGTCGTTGGGCACCTTCTCGCCGCCGCAACGCAGGAGGTCACCTTGCGGCGCCAAGATGCGGTTGCCCGCCGCAATGCGTTGGATAAAGTCCTGATCCTGTTTCTGCATGTGTCGCTCCATAATGGTGCCCTGCCTCACGTTCGGACTATAAAAGCATTTCGCGCCGGGGGACAGGGGAATGCAATATTAGCAACATGAAATATTGAGTCAGCGCCAAATTAATTATGACACAAAATAATATGCGATGTAGAATCAAAATGTATCACGTAGGCGGTGCCTCGTGAAGGGAGGGCTTGGGGAAATGGCATGGCCAACATACTGATCATCGTCGGCACCGAATCGGGCAACGCCCAGATGTGTGCCGACCATCTGTCAGACAATCTGCCGTCGCTCGGCCATGAAATCGAGGTGGCGGGCGATGCCGACGCAGGCAGCGTCGAGCTTGCCGGGCGCGAGGTGGTGCTGGTGTGTACCTCGACCCATGGCGACGGCGAACTGCCGGACAACATCATTCCGCTGGCGGAGCGCTTGCGGGACGAAGCGCCGGACCTTTCGCATCTGCGCTACGGCGTGATCGCGCTGGGCGACCAGACCTACAAGGCGACCTTCTGCAAGGCCGGCAAGGACATGGATGCACTGTTCGCGCAACGCGGTGCGCGCAAGGTCGGCGAGCGCCTGGAAATCGACGCCTGTACCCAGCCGCTGCCGGACGAAGAGGCGCTGAACTGGGCCCAGGAATGGGTCACACTGCTCTAATGAGTTGTCCTCGCAAGTCGAGCTGAAAGGAATCCAGTGAAGGTTTATGAAATCGACGGCGTGGTGCCGGTGGTGGACCCGACGGCCTACGTACACCCGTCGGCGGTGCTGATCGGCGACGTCGTGGTCGGGCCGCGCGCCTATATCGGCCCCTGCGCCAGCCTGCGCGGCGATTTCGGCCGCCTGTTCATTCATGCCGGTGCCAACGTGCAGGACTGTTGCGTGATGCACGGCTTCCCCGGCAGCGACACCATTGTCGAGGAAGACGGCCACATCGGCCACGGCGCCATCCTGCACGGCTGCATCGTGCGCCGCAACGGCATGGTCGGCATGAACGCGGTGGTGATGGACAACGCCGTGGTCGGCGAATCGGCCATCGTCGCGGCACAGAGCTTCGTCAAGGCCGGGCTCGACATTCCGCCGCGCATGCTGGCCGGCGGCGTGCCGGCCAAGGTGATGCGCGAACTGACCGAACTGGAAATGGCCTGGAAGATCGAGGGCACCAGTGTCTATCACGACCTGGTCAGGCGTTGCCACGGCACGCTGCGCGAGGTCGAGGCCCTGACCGCCGTCGAACCGGGCCGCAAGCGAGTCGTGCTGCCCGAACTCAAGACCCTGAAGGAAGCCCGGCGCAGAAGCTGAGAGGAAGTCGGCGCCAAGGGGACGGCGCCGTCACAGCGTCGTCTGCGCTACCGCGTGCTCCCAGCCCTGCATCAGTTCTGCGGCGCGGGCCCGCGACATGGTCGGGTGGAATGTGCGTTCGGCCTGCCAGTGCGCGGCGAGTTCCGCGAGTCCGCCATACACGCCGCAGGACAGGCCGGCCAGGTAGGCGGCGCCCAGCGCCGTGGTTTCGATGACCCGCGGCCGCACCACGGGGATGCCCAGCAGATCGGCCTGGAACTGCATCAGCAGGTTGTTGACGCAGGCGCCACCATCGACACGCAGTTCGGTCACGCCCCTGCCGCCGGCCAGGTCGCGGCTCATCGCCTGCAACAGCGCCGCGCTCTGGAAGGCAATGCTTTCCAGTGCGGCGCGTGCGATATGGGCAATCGTGGTGCCTCGGCTGAGGCCGAGGATGGCGCCGCGCGCATCGGGTTTCCAGTACGGGGCGCCGAGACCGGTGAAGGCCGGCACGAACATCACGCCGCCGCTGTCGGGCACGCTTTCGGCGAGATCCTGTACCGCCGCGCTGCCGCTGATCGCGTGCAAGCCGTCGCGCAGCCATTGCACCACGGCACCGCCGATGAAGACACTGCCCTCCAGCGCGAACTCGGGATATGCGGTGACCTGCGCCGCGCTGGTCGCGATCAGGCCGTTGCTGCTGCTCGGGCATTGTTCGCCCGTGTGCATGAGCATGAAGCAGCCGGTGCCGTAGGTGTTCTTGGCCAGACCCG
>JAIOPW010000197.1 GCA_021413665.1 Rhodocyclales bacterium
GCATCGCGCAGGATCGGCACCACCAGTCCGCGCGGGCTGCCCACCGCGATGCCGATATCGAAGTAACCGTGATAGACGATGTCGTTGCCGTCCACCGAGGCGTTGATCACCGGGTATTTCTTCAGTGCGGCCACAGCGGCCTTGACGAAGAAGGACATGAAGCCGAGTTTGACGCCATGTTCCTTCTCGAAGCGCTCCTGGTACTTCTTGCGCATCTCCATCACCGGCGCCATGTTAACTTCGTTGAAGGTGGTCAGGATGGCGTTGGTGGATTGCGACTGCACCAGGCGCTCGGCGACGCGGGTACGCAGGCGCGACATCGGCACGCGCTGTTCGGGTCGGTCGGCGATGATGGCATCGGCATTGACCACGTTGGGCTGCGGCAGAGCCGGCCTGCTTGCGGCAAGAGTCGGCGCTGGCGAGACGGCGGACGAAGCCGCCGGCTTCGCCCTGGCGTCGCCGCTGACGTCTTCCTTGAGAATGCGGCCGCCGCGACCGCTGCCCTGCACGTCGGCAGCGGCAATGCCCTTTTCATCCATGATCTTGCGCGCGGCCGGCATGGCGGTCGCCGCGGCGGATGCCGTCGGAACCGGCGCTGCCGCTGCGGGCCTGGCCGGGGCCGCTACGGCGCCCTTGGCTTCGGTATCGATCTGGGCAATGACTTCGCCGGCGACCACCGACTCACCTGCGTTCTTGATGATCTTGACGATCACGCCGGCGTCAGGGGCGGGCAGTTCGAGAACCACCTTGTCGGTTTCGATGTCGATCAGGTTCTGATCGCGGGCGACGGCGTCACCCTCCTTGACGTGCCAGGCCGCCAGTGTGGCCTCGGCAACGGATTCTGAAAGCTGGGGGACTTTGACTTCAATGATCATGATTTCTCCGTTATTCCTTGATGCCGAGGGCAGCGTTGACCACTTCCTTCTGCTGCTGGACGTGTTTGGCGGCATAGCCGACGGCCGGGGATGGCGATGAAGGACGCGCCACCGCGTCGAGGATCTGGCCCTTCTTGATCAGCCGCTCCAAGCGATGATGCTTGGCATACCAGGCGCCCTGGTTCATCGGCTCTTCCTGGCACCAGATCAGTTCCTTGAGATTCGGATACTTCTGCATCTCTTCAAACAACCTGCGATCGTCGAAGGGATACAACTGCTCGACGCGCACCAGGACGACGTTGTCGACCTTCTTTTCGCGCCGTGCAGCGAGCAGGTCGAAATACACCTTGCCGGCACAGGTAACCATGCGCGTGACTTTCTTCGCGTCAACCTTGTCGATCTCGCCGATGATGGTCTGAAAGGTGCCGTTGGCGAGTTCCTCGAGCGAACTGGTGGCGTCCTTGTGCCGCAGCAGTGACTTCGGCGTCATGACGACCAGTGGCTTGCGCTGCTTGCGCAGCATCTGCCGGCGCAGCATGTGATAAACCTGCGCAGCATTCGAAGGCACGCAGACTTCCCAGTTGAAATCGGCGGAAAGCTGCATGTAGCGTTCAAGACGCGCCGACGAGTGCTCCGGACCCTGGCCTTCGTAACCATGCGGCAGCAGCATCACCAGGCCGCAGCCGCGACCCCACTTGGCTTCGCCGGAGGACAGGAACTGGTCGATCACCACCTTGGCGCCGTTGGCGAAGTCACCGAACTGCGCTTCCCAGACCACCATTTCGTTCGGCGCCGCCGTGGCGAAGCCGTATTCGAAGGCAAGCACGGCTTCCTCGGACAGTACCGAGTCGAAGCACATGAAGCGACCCTGGTTCTCGTGGATGTTCTGCAGCGGCCAGTAAGTGCCTTCGTCCCACTTCTCGCGGTTCTGGTCGTGCAGGGCGGCGTGGCGGTGAAAGAAGGTGCCGCGTCCGACGTCTTCACCGGAAACGCGAATATTGAAACCTGCGGCGACCAGTGAAGCATAGGCTAGGTTCTCGCCCATGCCCCAGTCGACCGGGAGCTTGCCCTCGCCCATCAGCTTGCGGTCGTCGATGATCTTCTGCACGCGGGAGTGCAGCGTGAAATTGGGCGGCACTGTGGTGAGTCGCTTGGCCAGGCGCTGCATCTCGGCAATCGACACCGTCGTATCGCATTTCTCGGTGTAGGGCACGTTGATGTGCGGCGTCCAGTCGATGGAGAACTTGCTCTGGTAGTCGCTGATCACCGGGTCGATCAGGTGGCGGCCTTCGTCGAGCGCGGCGCGGTAGTCCTTGATCATCTGATCGGCATCGCCCTCGGCGATCACGCCCTGGGCCTGCAGCTTGTCCGCGTACAGCTTGCGGGTGCCGGGGTGCTGGGCAATCTTCTTGTACATCAGCGGCTGCGTCACCATCGGCTCGTCCTGCTCGTTGTGGCCGAGCTTGCGGAAGCAGACGATGTCGATCACCACGTCCTTCTTGAATTCCTGGCGGTATTCCATCGCGATCTGGGTCACCAGCGCCACGGCTTCGGGGTCGTCGCCATTGACGTGGAAGATCGGTGCTTCGATCATCTTGAAGATGTCGGTGCAATACAGCGAGGAACGGTAGTCGCGCAGGTCGGAGGTGGTGAAGCCGATCTGGTTGTTCACCACGATGTGCACCGTGCCGCCCGTACCGTAGCCGCGGGTGTTGGAGAAGTTAAGCATCTCCTGGTTCACGCCCTGGCCGGCGACGGCGGCATCGCCGTGGATCAGCACCGGCAGCGCCTGCACCTTGCCTTCGGCACCGCGCCGCACCTGGCGGGCATAGACCGAGCCGGCAACGACGGGGTTGACGATTTCGAGGTGGGACGGATTGAAGGCCAGTGTCAGGTGAACCGGGCCACCCGGCGTGCCGACATCCGACGAGTAACCCATGTGGTACTTGACATCGCCCGCCGAAAGAGCCTGCTTTTTCTTGCCCTCGAACTCGTCGAACAGCATCGAGGGCTGCTTGCCCAGCGTATTGACCAGGACATTGAGGCGGCCGCGGTGGGCCATGCCGATCACCATTTCCTGCACCCCGACCATGCCGGCGGTGCGGATCAACTGGTCCATCGCCAGGATCAGGGCTTCGCCGCCTTCGAGCGAGAAGCGCTTCTGCCCCACATACTTGGTGTGAAGGTAGCGCTCCAGCGTCTCGGCCTGGGTCAGTTGCACCAGGAAGCGCCTCTTGTCCTCCGCCGTGTAGGCCGGCGTCGAGCGGATCGGCTCCAGTTTGCCCTGTAGCCAGCGCTTCTGACCGACGTCGGAGAGATACATGAACTCGGCGCCGATGGTACCGCAGAAGGTTTGCCGGCAGGCTTCGAGCACCTCGCGCAAGGTGGCTTCGCCCGACACCGCCGCGAATGATCCGGTCTGGAATACCTGGCCGAGGTCGGCTTCGGTAAAGCCGTAGTGAGAAGGCTCCAGTTCGGGGATCGAGGGACGCTCGCTTCGCTTCAGCGGGTCGAGCTGTGCCCAGCGGTTGCCGAGGAAGCGGTAGGCGTTGATCAGTTGCAGCACCTTGACCTGCTTGCCGTCGGAGCTGGCGGCGCGGGCGGAAGCCTGCAGGGTGCCTTCCTTGGCACGCTGGGCAAAGGAAGTGATGATTGGGTAATGGGCCACGTCAGGCCCGCTGTAGTTGCCTGCTCCCGGCAGCGTTCCCAGCTTGTCGAAATAATCGCGCCAGGCCGGTTCCACCGACGCCGGGTTGGCGAGATAGGAATCGTAGAGCCCCTCGATGTACGGCGTATTCGTGCCGAACAGATACGAGTTGGACAGCATCTGCTTCATCATGGAATCACCTGATCGTGAATGAGTCACACAAAAAAACGAGGGGCGCCAACCGCCCCTCAATGAATCGGAACCGGATCAGCGCTTGGCCAGCGGCGTGACGTCGCGGCGCGCGGCGCCGATGTAGAGCTGGCGCGGACGGCCGATCTTGTATTCGGGGTCGGTAATCATCTCCTCCCACTGCGTCATCCAGCCGACGGTGCGGGCCAGTGCGAAGATGCAGGTGAACATCGACGTCGGGATGCCCAGCGCCTTTTGCACGATGCCGGAGTAGAAGTCGACGTTCGGGTAGAGTTTCTTTTCGATGAAGTAGGGATCTTCCAGGGCAATCTTTTCCAGTTCCTTGGCCAGCTTGAACAGGCGGTCGTTTTCCAGACCCAGTTCGCTCAGCACGTCGGCGCAAACCTTGCTCATCAGTTTGGCCCGCGGATCGAAGTTCTTGTACACGCGATGACCGAAGCCCATCAGCTTGAAGCTGTCGTTCTTGTCCTTGGCGCGCTTGATGTATTCGCCGACACGCGACACGTCGCCGATTTCCTCGAGCATTTCAAGGCAGGCTTCGTTGGCACCGCCGTGCGCCGGGCCCCACAGGCAGGCGATACCGGCTGACATACAGGCAAACGGATTGGCACCGGAGGAGCCCGCCAGGCGCACTGTGGAGGTCGACGCATTCTGCTCGTGATCGGCATGCAGGGTGAAGATGGTGTCGAGCGCATGGACCAGCACCGGATTCGGCTTGTATTCCTCGCAGGGTGTGCCGAACATCATGTGCATGAAATTGGCGGTGTAGCCGAGGTCGTTACGTGGATACATGAAGGGCTGGCCGGTGTTGTACTTGTAGGCCATGGCGACGATGGTCGGCAATTTTGCGACCAGGCGGTTGAACGAGACACTCCTTTCACCGGGATCGTTGAAGTCCACCGCGTCGTGATAGAAGGCAGCCAGGGCGCCGACGACACCGACCATTACCGCCATCGGATGGGCGTCGCGGCGGAAACCCTGGTAGAACTTCACCAGTTGCTCATGCACCATCGTGTGGTTCTTGATCGTGTTCTCGAACTTGGTCTTCTCGATCGCGTTGGGCAATTCGCCGTTCTTCAGCAAGTAGGCGACTTCGAGGAAGTTGCAGTTCTCCGCGAGTTGCTCGATCGGGTAGCCGCGATACAGCAGTTCGCCCTTGTCACCGTCGATGAAGGTGACCTTCGACTGGCAGCTGGCTGTGGAAAGGAAACCGGAGTCGTAGGTGAACAAGCCGGTCTTTGCACCCAGCGTGCGAATGTCAATGACATCATTGCCATGAACTCCCACCATCACCGGAAACTCAACGGTCTTGCCATCAATGGTCAGGGTTGCTGTGCGATTCGTGCTCATGATCAGATCCTCTATAAGGTCCGTTGAAATACAAAGCTGCTCAAAAATCGGCTGCGGGTGAAACTTCCCGCAGTCGCTCAATCATTGCCGACTGCTGCGGATCGGTGGCGACTTCCCTGCCGCTCACCAATGCCCAAAGATCGTGGTCTTCCAGTTCCAGCAAACCTTCCAGAGCCGCTTCTCCTTGCGCGTCGAGAGCGTCTTCGTAGCGCTCCCAGAAGCGGTCAAACACCAGGTCCAGTTCCAGCAGGGCGCGTCGGCAATGCCATTTCAGGCGATTGATGCGTGCCCTGCGATCTTCTTCCATCCTCAGACGGCCCGTCTGACCATCATTTCCTTGATCTTGCCGATCGCCTTGGTCGGGTTCAGTCCCTTGGGGCAAACGTCTACGCAGTTCATGATCGTATGGCAGCGGAACAGGCGATAGGGATCTTCCAGGTCGTCAAGCCGCTCGCTGGTCGCCTGGTCCCGCGTATCGGCGATGAAGCGGTAGGCGGCGAGCAGGCCGGCCGGGCCGACGAACTTGTCCGGATTCCACCAGAAGGACGGGCAGGACGTCGAGCAGCAGGCGCAGAGAATGCACTCGTAGAGGCCGTTCAATTCCTCGCGATCCTCGGGCGACTGCAGGCGCTCGCGCTCGGGCGG
>JAIOPW010000211.1 GCA_021413665.1 Rhodocyclales bacterium
GTCAGCACCAGGAAGGCCAGCCACCAGGGCACGGCCGCGGTCAGCGCGCCGCCGGCGAGCCAGGCCAGGTTGCCGACCAGCCAGCACAGCGCGCCGGCGGCGAGGATGACGGTGAAGGGCGCGACCAGACGGAACAGGACCTGAATACTGGCGGCGACGAGTATCGCGGCCGCGACGACCGTCAGCACTTGCGTCACGACCAGCGGCGCCCCGGCGAGCAGGGCAATGCCGCCGATGCCGGCCGCGGCCGGCGCCGCGTAGGCCCAGCCGCGGCCGAGTGCCACGGCCCGTTCGAGGCTGATGACCGTGCCGAGGAAAGCGGAAATCATCAGCGCCCCGTGCCAGCCGGCGGCGTTTGCAGTCGTCGCCGGCACGCTCCAGTCCAGCCGCGCCAAGCCGGCCAGCACGCCGCCCACGAGGGACAGCATGCCCAGCACCAGCAGCGGCACGCGGGCGGCGGGGCGCAGGTCACTCATCTAGTCGGGCGCCCAGCCGAAATGCTGCTTGGTGGCTTCGTCCATCATCGAGGGATTCCAGGGCGGTTCCCAGACCAGGCGGATGTCGGGCGCGATCGTGGCCGGCAGGACTTTCGCCAGCGTGGCACGGACGTCGCTGACAATCATCTCGCCCATCGGACAGGCCGGCGAGGTCATGGTCATCTCGATCACCAGGCTGCCGGGCGCGACCTCGACGCGATAGACCAGGCCGAGGGAGACGATGTCGCGGCCCACCTCGGGGTCGATGACCTGGCGCAGGACATCGCGCACCTGCTGCTCGTCGAGGGCGGATCGGTCGGAGGCTGCGGCGGCTTCTTTCGTCATGGCTGGTTTAAAGCAGTAAAAAGAATACAGCTTTATCGTACCACCGGCTTTTTGTTAAAGCAATATCATTTTTACTGCTTATAAGCGTAAACTGCCGGACATGAAGCTGACCACCTTTTCCGACTACACCCTGCGCGTGCTCATGTATCTCGCGCTCAGCCGCGACCGGCTGGCGACGGTTCCCGAGATCGCCGCCGCCTACGGGATATCCGAGAACCACCTGATGAAGGTGGCGCATCAACTGGTGCGCTCGGGCGTTGTCGAGTCGGTGCGAGGCAAGGGCGGCGGCATCCGCCTCGCGCTGGCTCCCGAGGATGTCCGGCTGGGCAGCGTCGTGCGCGCCAGCGAAGGGACGGCGCCCATCGTCGAATGCCTGTCGGACGAGGTCGCGACCTGTTGCATCGCGCCGGCCTGCAAACTGTCGGCGGTGCTGTCGCGCGCATTCGATGCGCTCTATGCCTCGCTCGACGAATACACGCTGGCCGATCTGGTACGCAAGCCGCGTGCGCTGGAAGCGATTCTGGTGCGCCGCTAGCGCCTTTCC
>JAIOPW010000198.1 GCA_021413665.1 Rhodocyclales bacterium
TCCTGGGCGGGGATGGTGGCGATCAGGTGCGGGATGCCGAACTCCCGGGCGATCGGCCCGGTGACGAAGCTGTTGGTGGCGGTGACGATGGCCAGCAGGTCGCCGGCCGCGCGGTGCTTTTCGACCAGCGCGCGCGCGGCGGCGCCGATCTGCGGGCGGATGCGCGTGGCGATGAATTCGCGGTGCCAGGCGTCGAGTTCGGCGCGTGGATGGCGGGCCAGGGGCGCGAGCTGGAAGTCGAGGAAGGCGTGGATGTCCAGCGTGCCGGCCTTGTACTGCTCGTAGAACTCGATGTTGCGCGCTTCATGCACTTCGCGATCGAGCACGCCCTTGCCGATCAGGAATTGCGCCCACTCAAAATCCGAATCGCCGGCGAGCAGGGTGTTGTCGAGGTCGAAGAGTGCCAGGTTCATTCTTTGTCCAGGTCCAGTGAGGTCTGCATCAGTTCGCGCAGCAGGGGCAGGGTGGGCGGGCGCTTCTGTTCCAGCGAGACGCGGTCGAGGCTGTTGAGCATGGCCATCAGCGAAGGCAGGTCGCGGCGGCCGTGGCGCAGCAGGTAGTGCACCACGCCGGGGTCCATCAGCATGCCGCGTTCGATGGCGTGGCGGCGCAAGGCGGCGGCCTTTTCGTCGTCGGACAGCGACTGGATTTCGTAGATCAGGGTCTGGCCGATGCGGGTGCGCAGGTCTTCGCGCAGTTCCAGCCGCAGTGGCGGTTCGCCGCCGGCCAGCAGCACGGCCAGGCCGAGGAAGCGCGCGGCGTTGAAGGCACGGAACAGGGCGACCTGGGCTTCTTCGGACAGCGCCTGCACGTCGTCGATCACCAGCAGGGTGCCGGGAGCGAGCGTCAGTTCGGCGCCGGCTTCGCTGCCCGTAAGAAACACAAGGGTGCGCTGGCCGTGCGCGGTCGCCGCGGTCGCCGCCAGCAGGTGGCTCTTGCCGCAGCCAGGCGGCCCCCAGATGTAGAGGGCTTCAAAGCTGCGCGTGTCGCCCAGGCCGCGCAGGCGCTGCAGCAACTCGGCATTGGCGCCGACGACGAAATTGTCCAGGGTAGGCGGTTGCTCGGGCTTGAGGTCGAGCAGCATTTGCTGCTGCGGCGCGTCCATTCCCTAGCCCCGGTAAAAGCGGCTGGCCAGATACAGCGCGCGCACCTCGCGCAGGCCGACCAGCAGCGCGGCGGACGCCGGCAGCGCGGCCAGCACGCCGAAGAAGCCGAAGATCTGGCCGAAGGCCATCAGGGCGAAGATCACCGCCAGCGGGTGCAGGCCGATGCGTTCGCCAACCAGGAAGGGCGTCAGGATGAAGCTCTCCAGCAACTGGCCGATGCCGTACACGACCAGGACGGCGATGATCGGGCCCCAGCCGGCGAACTGCAAGGTGGCGACCAGCAGGGCCAGGATCATGCCGGTGGCGAATCCGAGATAGGGGATGAAGATCAGCAGGCCGGTGAACACGCCGATCGACAGCGACGAGGGAATGTCGGCCAGCCATAGCGCCAGGCAGTAGTACGCAGCGAGGATGGCCATGACCAGGATCTGGCCGCGCAGGTATTGCGAGAGCACGGCATCGATGTCCCGCGCGACGCTGATCAACTTGCCGTGCCAGGGGCGTGGAATGACGCCGGCCATGCGCGCCGTCATGCCGTGCCAGTCGAGCAGCAGGTAGAACATCACCACCGGCGCCAGCATCAGGTTGACGGCCAGCCCGACCAGCGCGACGCCGCCGATCTTGAGCGAACTGAAGATGCGTTCGAGGATGATCTGCACCGTGTCCCAATTGCCGGCCGCGAGCTTCTGCAGCGAAGCGGAATCGAAGCGCAGCTTGAGGCCGAAGTTCTGCCGCAGCCAGGGTGCCAGTTTCTCGTTGGCCAGCGCCATCGCTTCGGGCGCGCGCGCCGCGAGCACGGCGGCCTCTTCATACAGCAGCGGCAGGATGATCAGGACCAGTCCCGCGCCCAGCGCCGCCAGCGCCAGCATGACCAGGACCACGGCCAACACGCGCGGCACGCCCCAGCCGGCGACGCGGTCGGTGACCGGATTGCAGATGTAAGCGAGGATGCCGGCCAGCAGGAAGGGCGTCAGAATCGGCGACAGCGCGTAGAGCAGGGCGAGGATCGCCAGCCCGGCGGCTATCCACAGGGCGGTTTGCAGGCGGTCGCTGAGCTGGTCGTCGGGGGGGGCGGTCATTTCCGGTAAAATTCGCTGATTCGCCGTGTCTGGCTGCGCGGATTATCGCCCATCCGGCGCGAAACCGTGCTTCCGTCATCGATTTCGACCGCATCTTCAAGGACTTCATCTTGGCCGACCAGAACCCTTCCCCGTCCCCGCTCACCTACCGCGATGCGGGTGTGGATATCGATGCCGGCGATGCGCTGGTCGAACGCATCAAGCCGGCGGCGAAGCGCACCATGCGGCCGGAAGTGCTGGCCGGCATCGGTGGTTTCGGTGCCCTGTTCGAGCTGTCGAAGAAGTTCCGCGATCCGGTGCTGGTGTCGGGCACCGACGGCGTCGGCACCAAGCTCAAGCTGGCCTTCCAGTGGAACCGCCACGATACCGTCGGCCAGGACCTGGTGGCGATGAGCGTCAATGACATCCTGGTCCAGGGTGCCGAGCCGCTGTTCTTCCTCGACTACTTCGCCTGCGGCCGGCTCGACGTGAATACCGCGGCGACGGTCGTCGAAGGCATCGCCCGCGGCTGCGAACTCGCCGGCTGCGCGCTGATCGGCGGCGAAACGGCGGAAATGCCCAGCATGTATCCGGACGGTGAATACGACCTCGCCGGCTTCGCGGTCGGCGCGGTGGAGAAATCCGAGATCATCGACGGCCGGCGCGCACTCCAATGGCTATTCGCTGATTCGCAAGATCATCGAGCGCGCCGCGCCGGACCTCGCGATGGACATCGGCGGCGTACCCCTGGCCGACGCCGTGATGGCGCCGACGCGCATCTACGTCAAGCCCCTGCTGGCGCTGATACAGGCGGTCGATGTCAAAGGCATGGCGCACATCACCGGCGGCGGCCTCACCGAGAACATTCCGCGGATATTGCCCGAGCACCTGACGGCGCGCATCGAGCGCAAGGAATGGCTCCTGCCGCCGCTGTTCCAGTGGCTGCAGAAGGAAGGCCGGGTCGCCGACGCCGAAATGCACCGCGTCTTCAACTGCGG
>JAIOPW010000199.1 GCA_021413665.1 Rhodocyclales bacterium
TCGCGTTTCGGGGTCAGCTCAGGATCCGGGTCCTTGCAGGCCGCAGGCGGCGGCCGCGATATCCAGCGAGCGCAGCCGCAGGTCCGCATCGAAGATGTCGCAGACCAGGATCAACTCGTCGGCCTGCGTCGCCCGCTGCAATTCCGCCAACCCGTCGGCCACCGTCCGCGGCCCGCCGATCACCGCGGCGGAAAGGAACTCGTCGATTCCGGCGCGCTCCTGCGGATGCAGGGTCGCCATGAAATTCTCGACTGGCGGCGGCAGGCAGCGGCGGTCGCCATGCAGGATGCCGAGCACGCGTTGATAGACGCTGGTCGCCAGGAATCCTGCTTCATCGTCGGTGGGCGCGGCAATCAACGGGACGCCGATCATCACCCAGGGTTCGGCAAGCGCGTCCGTGGGGCGAAAGCGGCTGCGGTACAAGTCGATGGCCTGATGCAACAGGCGCGGGGCGAAGTGCGAGGCGAAGGCATAGGGCAGGCCGCGCTCCGCCGCCAGTTGCGCAGAAAACAGGCTCGACCCCAGCAGCCAGATCGGTACATGGGTTCCGGCGCCCGGCACTGCGACCACCTGCTGGCCGGGTTGCGGGTCGCCGAGCAGGCGCAGCAGTTCCGCCACTTCGCGCGGAAAGTCATCCTCGGCTTCCACCCGGTCGCGCCGCAGCGCGCGCATGGTGATGCGGTCGGTGCCGGGGGCGCGGCCGAGGCCGAGGTCGATGCGGCCCGGATACATCTCCGCCAGCGTGCCGAAGGCCTCGGCCACCACCAGCGGCGCATGGTTGGGCAGCATGACACCGCCCGAGCCGACGCGGATGCGACGGGTGCCACCGGCGATGTAGCCCACCAGCACCGCCGTGGCGGAACTCGCGATGCCGGGCATGTTGTGGTGTTCCGCCAGCCAGTAGCGGGTGAAGCCGAGCGCCTCGGCATGCCGCGCGGTGCGCAAGGCAATCGCCAGCGCCTCGGCAACGGTCCCTCCCTCGCGCACGGCGACGAGGTCGAGCATGGACAGCCTGGTTTCGCGCAGTGTTTTCATGGGCTCGATTATCCTGCCTTATCAATTCTGCTGCCGATGTTCGTGCACAGCGGCGGTTCCGCTCCCGCATTCACGCGTTTGGCACCCGTTTCGAGAGTCGGCGCCGGCGATACGGCGATCCATGATGCCGTTAGAATCCACGGATGACGCCACTGAACCATGGCGTCGGCTCGCGTCTCAACGAAGTACCATCAACAAGGAAGGGGCTCACATGAAACACATTCTCGGGATCTTCACCGCGGCTATCGTATTGCTGCTTTCCGGATGCGCCTCGGTTCCGATGGCGCCGATGGATCAGGATGCCAAGGCAAAGGAATTCCTTTTCGCTCCGGGCAAAGCGTCCGTGTATATCTACCGCAACGAGACCATGGGCGCGGCGATTCCAATGACGGTAACGATCAACGGCAAGGCGCTGGGGCAGACGGCGGCGCAAACCTATTTTCGCCTGAACGTGATGCCGGGAAAATACAACGTCGAATCGCATGCCGAAAACGTATCCAGCCTTCCCTTGTCCGTCGAACCGGGGAAGAACTACTTCGTGTGGCAGGAAGTGAAAATGGGCATGTGGATGGCCAGGAGCCTGCTGCAACAGGTGGATGACCAGACCGGGCGCGCCGGCGTGATGGAATCGAAGCTGGTTGCATCCGTGGTTTCCGACAACGACCTGACGCCGCTCGACGCGCAGGAGGCAAAATCCGCATCGCCTCCAGGCGCCCCGAGCGAACCGGTCGGCCAGAAGCTGCGGGAACTGCAATCGCTGCGCAAGGACGGCGTCATCACCGAGGACGAGTTTCAGAAGAAGAAACAGCAACTCCTGGAAAAACTCTAGGCCGGGGATGTCGTCCGGCGGCGCGATCGATTTCGCGGAGACCGCCGACAAATCGCCGTCCGCCCGGCGCCGACTTTCAAACCCGCTCCGCGCTACTCCGTCCGCAGCGCCTCCACCGGATCCAGCAGCGCGGCGCGCCTTGCCGGCAGTACGCCGGCAGCCAGCCCGATGGCGGCGGCGAGCGCCTCGGCCAGCAGGACGAAGGACAG